>JAISVE010000064.1 GCA_031271725.1 Bacteroidales bacterium | reverse complement strand
GGTGATTTGGGCTGGATGCCTGAGGGCTCGTTTATAAGGGAGTTTAACGATGCGATGATAAAAAATCCTGTCGGCTCTTATACTGTTGTTGAAACTGCTTATGGTTATCATGTTCTTTTTGTAGTTGGAAAAACTGCTCCTGTTAAGAAAGTGCTTGCCGCAATGATCAATGTGCCGATAGAAGCGAGCAACGAAACCGACAAAGCGGTTTACGCGGAGGCAACAAGATTCAATTCGGAATGTAAGAGTATTGAAGCAATGGACTCCATAGCGAGAAAATACGGACAGTTTATGCGTTCGGCGCAGGGAATTGATATTATGTCGGCAAATTTGCAGGGGCTTTCGGGTGCAAGGGAAATTGTTCGTTGGGCGTACAACAAGAAAACAGAGAAGGGCAGCATGGCTCCGCAAATATTTTCTCTTGACGGTAATGCTTATGTTGTTGCGGCGTTAAAGGATGTAAACGAAAAAGGCTACATGTCGCTTGAGCAGGCAAAGAATCTGCCCGCCGTAACTTATGCCGTTACCCGCGATAAAAAGGCGCAAGTGCTTAAAGAAAAACTTGCTCTTGCTGCTGAAGGTACAGGAAATTTGTATGCGGTGTATCAAAAAATCCATGCAGAAGATACAAATGTTGTTTATGATACTGTTGCCGACTTGACCTTTAACTCGCGCGTGTATGGGCAGGGAGCGATGGAGCAGGAGGTTGTGGGTGCTGTTTTCGGTATGAAGCAGGCTGCTGTTTCTGCGCCGATACAGGGTTTCAGCGGCGTTTACATGATAAATGTTTTGAATGCTCAAAAAGCAGAAGTTGAAGGTATGCTTTATCCTGTAAAAATGAGTATGGAACAGAATTTTCAACAGAGTTTGCAACAGGGCGTAAGTGCCGCACTTCAAAAATTGGCTGAGATTGAAGACAACAGGTCTTTTTATTATTAGTGAAAGGTGAATTGTGAGCCGTAGCGGTTTCATTGCAAAGCAATAAATGTAAGATGCATATATTTTTAAGTATCCTTATTGCAGCAGTTATAGCGGCAGCGTTTTCGCTTGCTGCATACATACGCACAAAGGAACTTGAAATATCATTAAGGCGTAAGGCGGCTTTGGCTGCCTTACGTTTTTTATATGTTTTTATAATTGCTTTTATTTTGTTTTCGCCGTTAGTTCGGCTGCGGGTTAGGGTGATTGAAAAGCCGCAGGTTTTTCTTGCTTTGGACTTGTCGAAATCAATGGCTGCGGATAGTATTGCGGCATTAAGCGTGGCAGAACGTTTGTCGGAGAGTTTGCAGGAAAAATTTAATGTAAGGGAGTTGTTATTCGGCTCAAATGCTACTGACTTTTCTGCTTTGTTCGACAAAATATCCCTTTTGCAAAATCCCGAAATACCTTCCGCAGTTGTTATGCTGACAGACGGTAATTACAATTACGGCGCATCGCCGCTTTATTCCTATCAAAATATTTCACTTCCGTTTTATGCGCTTGCTTTCGGCGATACCACGCTTTATCCCGATATTTCTATCACAAGGGTAAACAATAATAAATACGCTTATTTGAACAATCTTTTTCCTGTAGAGGTATTGATGGAAACAAGCAATACGGATGTGCGCGATGCTTCTGTATCAATATTTCATAATGGAAATAAGATAGATGAAAAACCGCTTTCCGGCGGCAGTTCTTCAGTGCAGTTTGACATTAAGGCGGAAAAGGCGGGATTGCAGGCATATACGGTAAGGGTTAGCAGTATAAAGGGTGAAAAAAATCTTACCAATAATTCAAGGACATTCTATATTGAGGTGCTTGACGGAAAACAGAAGATACTTATTCTTGCGGCTGCGCCTCACCCTGATATTGCTGCAATAAGGCGGTCACTTGAAAGTGGGGATATGTTTGAAACATCGCTTTATGTGGGCAAGGAAGTTCCTAACGGATTGCAAAATTTGGAGGCTTATAATCTTGTGTTTTTGCATGGTTTGCCATCTGTTGCCGTGCCTTTGAGAGTTGCAGCATTGAAAGATAAATCGCTTTTTGTGATAATCAGTGAGAGCAGTGATTTGAATGCTTTGCGGGAACTTAATACAGGTTTTAATGTTACATTAAAGAGCAATGCTTTTTCTGAAGCGGTTGCGGAACGCAATGGCAGTTTCGGACTTTTCTCAATATCCAAAGAAGATGAAGATGTTCTGAAACAGTTTCCTCCTTTGAGTGTGCCTTTCGGTACATACGGCACAGGTGCTTCCGGCGTTTCCGGTGCTTTTGGTGCTTCGGGTTTTTCGGGCGAAACATTTTTAACTCAGAAAGTTCTTGGCGTATCGTCTGAAAATCCGCTGTTGTGGTTTTCGGTGCATGGGGGCAGGGGAGTTGGAGTATTTGCGGGCAGCGGTATTTACCGTTGGTCTTTGAATAATTATTTTCAGAAGCAGAATACGGCAGTGTTTGACGATATAATGACGAAGTCTGTGCAATTGCTTGCCAACAGGGCAAATAAAGAGCCGCTTGTTGTAAGGCATCCGAGATATTTTTATGAGCAGACGCCGATAATTCTTAATGCGGAACTTTACAATGCACTTTTTGAGCCGATAGAAAATGAGAAGGTGTCAATAAGTATTTATGATAGCAGCGGACAGGAGTATCCTTATACTTTTTCGCCGCAGGGCAAGTTTTATAATCTTAATGCAGGCTACTTGCCTGTGGGCGGTTATCGCTACACTGCCAAGGCAAAGGTGGGTAATAATGACCTTAGCCAGAGTGGTGCGTTCAGCATTATTCCCTTGCAGTTGGAGGATGCGGAGATGCCTGCCAACATTACTTTTTTGAGGGAGATGGCTCTGCGTTATGATGGTGCTTTATTTACGGCTGCACGGCGGGAAGTTCAAGATGGGCGCGTTGTGCAGGTAGATGATTGGGTTTCCGAACTTGTTGAAGCCCTTGAAAACCGCCCTGAACTTAAAACACAAATCCGCTATGAAGAACGTTCACATTCTTTAATAGAACTTTGGTGGATTTGGTTACTGCTTGTATTGTTGATGGGTGGCGAATGGTTTTTGCGCAAATATTCTGCGGGAGTAATTTAA
>JAISVE010000072.1 GCA_031271725.1 Bacteroidales bacterium | reverse complement strand
ACCTGCAGGCTTGTATATAGTAAGTGTTGTAAATGCTGAAGGTCGTGTTTCACAAAAAATAATTAAAAACTAAAACAAACAACAATATGAAAAAGACTTTATTATTATCAATTTTATTTACATTGAGTATAAATATTTACTCTCAGCGTACAATGTACATTTATAGCGGCGGTAGCGTTGCACAGAGCATGTCTGTGTCTGCCATTGACAGTATAAAGTTTGTAGAAAACCACACACCTCCTCCACAACATAATGACAGTAATGATAAGGTATATTTGGGCATTATAGCCTTTGACAGATTTATTCGTCCTTTTCCCATAACTAATGATCTTGAAGCGTCAAAGGAGTTTATCTTATCCCAAACAAATACGGTAGATGCAACAGTTGTATGCTATGCCGCGTCCAAAGGTGCAATGATGTTTGATGTTGAAACTTTACCTGATTTTGACAAGATATTTATGCTCACCTTTACCGATGGCACAGATAACTATTCACAGCAACTTTGGCTTGACGAAGGTAGAGATATACCAAACACTCAGAATGCTCGTTATGATACTGCAAGCGCGGATATAAAGGCTCATGATAGACTAAGTTCCTATGCTATCGGTTTTGGCGATGATGTTGGTTTTAAGGTTTATATGCAGACGTTAGTATCGGGCGGGGGAGAATATCAAAATGCAAAAACATCATCGGATTTACAACCTGTTTTTCAGGGAATAGCCCAAAGTATTCTGGCATCTGCAAAAAATGTTGTAATAACTACACAACCCGGTAAATATAATGCAACATTAGGTTATAAATATATACGTTTGCTGTTTTATACCGAAGAAGGCCATACTGACACAATTATATGCCAATTATCCGGAGAAAATTCAACAGGATATACTTTGGAAATATTAAAAGCCGGAAATTATGCTCAATTTGATGCTCCCGCTACAGGTGAATACAATGCTGACAGATATAAGGCTGTTATCCCGCTTAATAATTTGAAATTCGTTTATGGTGATGAAGAATTACTTTTCAGTATAAGGGTAGAGGTTTCACTTGATAATATGTTATATTATTATGATGTAGAGGATGCCACAAGTGAGGAGGCTGTAAGCAAGCGCATAGGAGTAGTAATGGTGCTTGACTGTTCAAGTTCAATGGGCGATGCATTTGAACCTATGAAGGAAGCAGCAATTGATTTTATTGAGATATTGGAAACAATGAAAAATGATAGTACCGGCACTATTGTTCCGCCTGTAGGTGGTGGTACTTATACTTATACAGCAAATGATATTTCGTTTAATATGAAGTCGGTAGCGGGCGGCAGTTTTACAATGGGCTGCACAGCCGAACAGGGCAGTGATTGTTGGGACGATGAGAGCCCTTCTCATAATGTAACTCTTTCCGATTTTTCTATAGGTGAAACTGAAGTGACGCAGGAATTGTGGAGTGCTGTAATGGGTAGCAATCCTAGTTATTTTACAAGTAGTGGCGTTACTGCTCCTGTGGAGCAAGTGTCTTGGAATGATATGGTAGGTACAAGCAGTTCGTCTGTTGGTTATACGGTAAATGGCGTAACTTACTATCAAAACGGTTTCTGTTATAAACTTTCAGCCCTTGTAGGCGGTGGCAAGCAGTTTAGATTGCCTATTGAAGCGGAATGGGAATATGCAGCAAGAGGAGGCAGTGCCGCAGAAAGTCAAACAAAGTATTCGGGCAGTAATACTGTCGGTAATGTTGCGTGGTATTATGATAATTCAAGCAGTAAGACTCACGAAGTGAAAGGTAAGCAGTCTAACGCCTTAGGTCTTTATGATATGAGTGGTAATGTTTGGGAGTGGTGCAGTGATTGGTATGGAAATTATAGCAGCAGTGCTCAGACCAATCCTGCAGGTTCTATAAGTGGCTCTTTCCGCGTGCTGCGCGGTGGTAGGTGGGACAACGGCGCGGGGGTTTGGCCGCGTGTCTAACCGTCTCAACGACTACCCCGATTACCGCAGCAGCCTTAGCGGTTTTCGCCTTGCTGTCAGTTCAAATTGAGCCGAGATTTAGTGCGAAGCGAGTGTTAGGCGTGTAGCGGAGCGTAACGCCGTACTCGCTTTGCATTTCTGTTGCGCCTGGAGGCGCAACAGAAAAAAATAACAACAGGCAAAAACAGAATATGTAAAGATTGGGCGTTGCAAGTAGGCATTGTTAAGTTTGCATAGCTCCGAAAGACGCGCTCTTATTTTGCATATCACATCTAACAGGGACGGTAGTCGAGTGGCTCTAACCGCGTGCTGCGCGGTGGTAGTTGGAACAACAACGCGAGGAATTGCCGCGTGTCTAACCGTAACAACAACAACCCCGATAACCGCAACAACAATAACGGTTTTCGCCTTGCTGTCAGCTCACAGCGTATGGACTTACGCTTTAGAACCGACTACTGCACCCTTCCTATTGTAAATTCCTGAATTATTAACACTGTTTATTTTTAATATATGAGTTAATGAACTTCTAGAAATTTATATATGCAATAAACGATAATTATGAAATTTAAAATCTATAATATTCCTGCAAGCGATAGTGAGACATGGCTTGTCGAAATGAACAAGTTTCTTGAAACGCATAAGGTAATTCAGGTAAATCGAAGTTGTTCAGTTGTAAACGATCATCTTTATTGGACATTCTGTATAGAATATTTGGAGAGTCTCGCTTCGCAAAATATTATTTCCGATGCGAAAAGCAGTAAGGACGCAAAGATAGACTACAAGGAGGTGTTGTCCGATGAACATTTTATTGTATTTGATAAATTACGCCGTGCGCGTAAACGTATCGGCAGTGAAAACACTGATAAACCGTTATACTTTTTCTTCAAAAATTCCGAGTTGGCGGATATATCTCAACTTCCCGAAATAACAGTTGCTGCAATAAAAAATGTTAAAGGTATAGGTGAGAAAAGAGCAGATGAATGGGGGGCTAAACTTGTAGAGTATTATAATGCAGTGGGGCAGGAGGATAGTTTACCTGAATTATCTTTACAGGAAAGTATTCCTTTTTAGTTTGTAATGAAACGTATTGGTTGAGTGAAACGCATATCAAATCTGTTTGACAGGATAGCGAATATAGACAATCTTCAATTGGCATTTTACAAGGCGCGCAGAGGAAAGATGTCTAAAAAGAGCGTGCTTGATTTTTATGAAAATCCACAAGAAAATATCTGTGAATTGCAAGAGCATTTGCAGCAAGGAACATATTGTTTCGGCAATTACCGTTACTTTGCTATTCGCGACCCCAAGGTGCGTATAATAAGTGCTGCTCCGTTTTCCGACAGAGTGTTGCATCATGCAATAATGAATATATGTACTCCTGAATTTGAACGTTATCAAATATATCACAGTTATGCCTGTCGTAAAGGGAAAGGTACTTTTGCAGCATTGGAACAGGCATATCATAATACAAGAAAATACAAATGGTATCTGAAACTTGATGTTAAAAAATATTTTGACAGTATAGATCATAAAATTCTTTTTGAAAAACTTCAAAGTGTTTTTAAGGACAAGCAGTTGCTTAATGTTTTTTGGAGCATAATAGATAGTTATAATGTTAATGCCGGCAAAGGCGTGCCTATAGGAAATCTGACTTCGCAATTTTTCGCTAATCACTATTTATCTTATGCCGACCGCTATATAACCGAGTTTTTGCACATTCCGGCGTATATTCGTTATATGGATGATATGCTGTTATGGGCAGATTCATACGAAGAACTTTTAGAAAAGGGTTTGCAGTTTGAGCGTTTTCTTGGCAGCAAGTTATTGTTGGAATTAAAGCCTTTTGTGTTGAATAAGTCTGTACACGGTTTGCCTGCTTTGGGTTTTATAATTTATCCTTTCAGAATAGATTTGAACAGGCGAAGCAGAAAGCGTTTTATAGAAAAAATGAATTGCAATTATCGTCAGTTAAATAACGGTGAAATAGACGAGGATACATTTTCCCGCCGCTGTTATGCTCTTTATGGCTTTATCTCCCATGCCCGCCATAAAAGTTTTGCAACAAAGGTAATTTCAACACATCATGAAGAAAGACAACAATCGGTGAAAGTTACTGTCGGTTAGGGAATTTAAAACGTATCAATTGAAAGCGGCGGTGATGGGGAAATGGTCGGAATATTTTACGGAATACCTGTTGTAGTAAACAGCCTTTAGATTACGCCCGCTTGTCAATCCCGTTCTATAAAAAATATAGTCAATACGGTAGGCAGGAAAAATACCGTTGTATGTGGATGATGTACCGCTACCCCAATCTAAAAAAACATCATCCGATATTTTAGCGAATTGGTTATATGAATAAGAAATCGGCGTTTCGTTCATATCCCCACATAAAATAACACGGTAGGGTGTTTCGGAAACGCTTTTTAGTAGAATAGATATTTGCTTTTGGCGAATACTTGCAGATAAGCGGATTTTTGAAAGTATTTTGCTTGTACCTTCTGTATAATCGGTGGTTTCCTTACCGCTTATAGCATTGTTGTAAAACCTGTGGTCATCTTTGCTTAGTTTGTTTGAATACAGGTGCATACTGAAAACGCGAATTGTATCTTTTTTTGAAACAAGAATATCGGCGTAACATGCAAAATCGCCCACATAACCTTCCTCTATAATTGGGAAGCGGGAGTAAATGACATTTCCATAGTATGCCTTTTTATTCTCACTCCGTTTTGTGTGATAAATATAATTGTTTTTAGCAAGGGAAGCAGCAATTGAAAAAGAGCCGTCTTTCATTTCGTAATACTCTTGCAGGCAAACAATATCCGCTTTTGTGTCAGGTATAAAATCAAGGATTTTATTTCTTATTGCATTTTTTTTGTCCGCTTGTGCGTAGAAATCGAAGAGATTTACATTATAGCTTAAAACCTTTATTTTATATTGTTCGCTTGCCTCCTGCGCAGGAACAGCAAGGCGTATGTAGTGAATAATGTTCGGGATATTGAGAAGTATCGCAGCAAAGAAAATGATTGCTCTTTTTTTTAGACGAAAGAGATAATAAAATCCGAAAATTGCAGATAAAAATAGGAATAGCGGAAAGCCCAAGGCGATAATACCGGGCATCCATAAAGTTGTGGGGGAAATATAAGCACACAAAAAAGTAAGGCAAAGGCAGAGTGGTATAATTGCCGTTATCAATAGAAAAATTGTAGTGAATATTTTTTTCATTTACCTTAATCGTAACTTTCACGGTCTGCAAAGATAAGGCATTTTTCTTACCTTTGCCACCAATGAGAATATCTGAAAGAATAAAAATTTTTTCGCTTTTAGGACAACGTTTGCTTGCTGAAACCTTAGAGCCTGCAACAGGACTTTTATCTGTTGCGCGCAGGGCAGAAAGTAAATTTTCTTTTTTCACTTTTGATAACATTATGCGCTCTTTGCGTGCTTGTGCCGAATGGCTTTCGGAAGAGAAATTACGTGAGTGGGTTTCTGCATATCCTGTTGTCGAAAAATTTTCCGATAAAAAAATTGCGGTAATAATGGCAGGCAATCTTCCCTTTGTCGGCTTTCATGATGTGCTTTGTGTACTTGCGGCAGGTTATAAGGTTGTAATAAAACCTTCGTCCAATGACCCGTATTTATGGCACTATTTGCAACAATTGATGGCGGAAGTTTCTCCCGAAATGGCTGCGCGCATTGAAATTACTGACGGCATTTTGCAAGGTTTTGATGCGGTAATCGCTACGGGCAGCAATAATTCTGCACGTTATTTTGAGGAATATTTTGCCAAATATCCGCATATTATCCGTAAAAACCGCAGTAGTGCAGCGGTGTTGCAAGGAGGGGAGAGTTCCGCGCAGTTGGATGGATTGTTTGACGATATGTTTTCTTACTTCGGGCTTGGGTGCAGAAATGTTTCGCATGTTTTTTTACCGAAGGGTTACGATGTTCAAGGCTTGGCAATGCGTTTGTTTCCGGAAGCAGATGCTTTCGGACTTAAAAATCACAATTCCTATTGTAATAATTATCAGTATCAAAGAGCGGTTGCAGCAATGAACGGCGTAAAGTTTATAGATACAGCTTACTCGTTGTGGATTGAAAATGATAGTTTGCAGGCGCAAATAGGCGTGGTAAATTATTCGTTTTATAATGACTTTTCAGTCTTGTTGAAACGGTTGGAACAGCAATGTGATGTTTTGCAGTGCGTGGTGGGGGAAATAGATTGTTCAGGTTTGCCCATTATTCCGTTTGGTAAGGCACAGCAGCCCTCACTTATTGACTATGCAGACGGAATAGACACAATGAAGTTTTTGGAAAATTTGAATATATCTAAAATGTAATATTTTTATTACAAATCTCGGTATTACAAATCTTGATGTTATATTGGAAATTATTTTTATATTTGTAAAAATTGATTTTTATCATGAAAGATAGATTGCCTTTTATTTTTGGAAAATCGTCTGATTTAATAAACTTTACTGACAGAGAAGATGAACGTCAGCGACTTGAAGCTAACTTTAAATCACTGATAAATACAACTATAATATCTCCGCGCCGTTGGGGGAAAACTTCCCTTGTAGAAAATGTTGCAGCAAAAGTTCGCAATAAGCATAAAGATATAAAAGTATGTGTGCTTGATATTTTTAATGTGCGAAGTGAAACTGAATTTTATGAGTATTTTGCAAAAGAAGTTCTAAAATCGACCTCAAGCCGCTGGGAAGAAATGGCTGAAAATGCAAAAAAATTTCTATCGCATTTATTGCCAAAAATCAATTTTTCTACTGATGCACAAGCTGAGATTTCCTTTGGCATCTCATAGGAAGCATTACATAAAAGTCCTGACGAAATATTGGACTTACCACAAACTATTGCGAAAGCGAAAAAAATTAAAGTAATTGTTTGCATAGATGAATTTCAATGTATTGGCAGTTTACCTGACAGCTTGGCTTTTCAACGAAAGCTACGTTCTCATTGGCAACACCATCACAATGTTGCATATTGCCTCTATGGAAGCAAACGAAGTATGCTTTTAGATATTTTTTCAAATGTAGATATGCCTTTTTATAAATTTGGCGACATTATGTTTTTGCAAAAAATAAATAATCAAAAATGGGGAAAATTTATAAAAAAACGTTTTGAAGATACAAACAAAAAAATAAGTATTGAGCAAGCGGAATATTTGGCAAAACTTGTCGATAACCATTCTTACTATGTGCAGCAATTAGCACAGCAGGCTTGGTTGAGAACCAAAACAAGCTGTTCAAAAGAAATAATAAATGACTCATTGCAGAGCATCAAAAACCAACTGAGTTTGCTTTTTGTCGGACAAGTTGAGACGCTAACAAACACGCAAATCAATTTTTTACGAGCAGTTATTGCCGGTGAAACAGCATTTAGTTCACAGAAAAATCTTAAAAAATATAATTTCGGAAGTTCGGCAAATATAAAAAATATAAAAACGACTCTTGTATCACGCGAAATTATTGATATAACAAATAAAAATGTAGATATTTTAGATCCTATTTTTAAATTATGGTTGAAAGAAGAATATTTTAAAGAATAAATAAAATACAACAAAAATGAAACTAAAAAGAGAAGAATTACCGTTAATGGCACGTCAGATAAGGCGTGATATAGTAAGAATGATAAACGGTGCAAAAAGCGGGCACACAGGCGGATCACTTGGTACTGCCGACTTTTTCACGGTGTTATTTTTTAACACAATGAAACATAGCCCTTCAGATTTCACAATGAGCGGTGAGGGCGAAGATATGTTTTTCCTGTCAAACGGGCACATTGCTCCTGTGCTTTATGCAACACTTGCCCGTAGCGGCTATTTTCCCTTGCAGGAACTCGGTACGTTGCGCCAATTGCACTCACGCTTGCAAGGGCATCCGAGCACAGCGCACGGCTTACCGGGCATACGCCTTGCTTCCGGCTCTTTGGGACAAGGCTTGTCCTGCGCAATAGGAGCGGCACTCGGCAAAAAAATGAGCGGCGATAACAATTTTGTTTACACACTTATGGGCGATGGCGAACTAAACGAAGGGCAGATATGGGAAGCAGCAATGTTTGCGGGCGCAAAAAAAATAGACAATCTTATTGCAGCGGTTGACCACAACGGCTTGCAAATAGACGGCAGCACAAATGATGTAATGGATTTGTTTTCGATACAGGAAAAATTCAAGGCATTCGGTTGGGAGATATTGAGTGTTGACGGACATGATACGGATGCATTGATTTCAGTGTTTGAGACTGCGCATTCGCTTACAGGCAAAGGCAAACCTGTTCTTATAGATATGAAGACGGAGATGGGGCATGGTGTCGATTTTATGACAAATCTTGCTAAGTGGCACGGCACAGCTCCCACAGATGAACAGACTGTAGAAGCATTGAAACAATTAGCTGAAACTCCTTTTGGTGATTATTGATCTTAAAAGAGCGGACAATTTTGTCCGCTCTTTTTTATTTACGCTTACGGCAACTTTTCAATAACGAAACCCGGAGCAAGTTCTGCAACAAGTTTAGCGTTTTCCTCCATCAAAAAGCCTTCGCGGCGAAGCCAGGTGATTTGGCGTCTGGCGTAACGGCGGGTGTTGGTTTTAATGTCCGTAACAGCTTGTTCAAAAGAAATTTTTCCATCAAAATATTCAAATAATTCACGGTAGCCTACAGTTCGCAATGCGCCCAAATGCCGAAACGGATAAAGCGTGCGCGCTTCTTCCAAAAGTCCTTCTTCAAGCATAATATCAACCCGCTTTTCTATTCTTTCAAAAAGTTGCTTGCGCGGCATGTTTATAGCATGCCTCTCTATTTCAAAAGAGCGTTTTTGCGGCGTATGAGTTCGCTGTTCGGAATATGGCTTTCCGGTAGTATAACATACTTCGAGCGCACGCCGTAGCCGTGCGGGATTGCCGAGTGCAACAATATTGTAAAAGTCGGGGTCAATAAGTTTTAATTGCGCTTGCAATTCAGACAGCGACATATTATTTAATCGTTCACGCAAAACAGGATCAGGATCGGGAAACTCGTCAATACCTTCACAAACCGCTTTAATATAGAGCCCTGTTCCACCCGTAAGAATAACGGTATCGTGCCTCTTAAAAAGTTGTTCAAGCAATGCGAGAACTTCCTGCTGATATTGATAAACGCTGTAATAATCATGTATGGATTTGCAGGCTATAAAGTGATGCGGCACTTTGGATAATTCCGCTTCGGAAGGGCGCGCTACGCCTATGCGCAATTCTTTGTATATTTGACGCGAGTCGGCAGAAATTATTTCAGTATTGTATTTCAAAGCCCACTCAATAGCGAGAGATGTCTTGCCTGACGCAGTTGCGCCTTCCAATACTATTAATTTTTTTTCGTCCATTCTCCCGTAAACCAATTTGCACCGTGATACCAAAACGTTTCGCGTTTGATTCGGATTTTCATCATCTCATTAATTTTTTCGGCAAGCATAACAAAAATCAGATAGTCGTGTGAGGCGAGCCACTCTTTTGCCTCATCATCTTTTTTGGTGGCTTGACAGAAAGCGTAATACATGCGGTTGGAATTTTTTTTCAGCCAACTCATTGCTGCCGGCTCATCATTCATGCCGTTAGCCAACACGCCGAGCACGGGCAAGGCACTTTTGGTAAGCAAAAACATAGTTGCTTCATCATCACCTTGCAATGCCGCAGCAAATGCTGCCCATTCGGGATAACCGTCAGCAATAAGTTTGTCAAAATTGTTACGTTTGCCTTCTAATGCCTTAACAAAAGCGATATAAACTTCTCTTGGGTACTCATCAATTTTCATGTAAACAAAGTTAAGCGTTTTTCGTAACTTCGCCTAAAATGAATTCCGAAAGAATATACATAGTAGGTTTTATGTTCAGCGGTAAGTCAAGTCATGGCAATAATCTTGCAGCAGCAATGAATCGCAGATTTTTAGATACCGACACTATGCTTGCAGAGCAGGAAAATATGTCTGTCGGAGAAATGTTTGAGAAGAACGGTGAGAAATGGTTTAGAGAAAGAGAAAAAAAACTGTTACACTCGCTATCAAGTTTAGACAACGTAGTTATTTCGACAGGCGGCGGCACGCCTGTTTACAACGATAATATGAGTTGGATGTTAAATAACGGTATAGTAGTTTATCTTAGAATGGATATTGCGGATATTGTTGAACGGATTAAAAATGCCGAAAACTTAAATTCCCGTCCGCTGTTGAATAAAATCAAAGACAACAATATTGAAAAAGAAATTACTGAAATGATGTCTAAAAGGAGTCCTGTATATGAGCGTGCACACATTACCGTTTCAGGTTTAAGTTTCAATGTAGATACTGTAAGGCAGGCTATCTTGAGCTTGTAAAGAGGGATTTTTTTAAGAAAATTTTAAGACAAATGTTAAAAATTCTTAACGTTTAAGAATTTTTAAGAATTTTTTTTTGGTGTAGTGTTTTTTGTCATTTATTTTTGCGTCATGACAAAATTATCAACTAAAATCAAAAAAAATGAAACAAAAATTCACAATTCTTGCAGCGTGTATTCTATTCGCGCTCTCAAATGCAAATGCCCAAGTTGGCATCAACACACTTACACCCGACACAAATGTTGTGCTCGACATCAGACATTCGAGTAAAGGCGTTTTACTGCCTAAACTGACAAGCTCTGTGCGTACTGCGAGAAAATCATTAGCACCTGACGGCTCTCTCGTCTATGATGCAACAAAAAAACAATTATTTTTCAAAGATGCCGGTGTTGCAGATTGGGTATTATTAAATCCTTGGCGTGTGGAAGAAGGAACAGCAGGCAACAACATTCGTTTATCCACTTATGAAAACAGTAGAAATGTTGCAATAGGTTATCCTGCATCCACAGCAGCAAAGGCGAAGTTGGATGTTAATGGAAAAATCCGCGCAAATGATTCGCTTATCGGAAAGACTATAAAATTGGACGGCACGCGAGTTGCAAATATGCGTAAAAATGGGAACAATTTGCATATTTCTTCCGATGGAAAGATTATTTTTGACAAAGAGATAAATGCTGCAAGCGGAGCAGCTGTTACAGGCAATACTACAGTTGCAGGCAATGTAACTGTTACAGGCAGTGTTACCGTTAATAATGGGAACGTTACTGTCGGAGCAAACAATTCTTTTGTCGGCAAGGGCACAATCCCTGTTGGCGGCATTATTCTTTGGAGCGGCAGTGTAACATCTTTGCCGAATGGTTGGAAACTTTGTGACGGCACTAACGGAACTCCCGATTTGCGCGGCACATTTGTAGTGGGCTATGATAACGGCAAAGCGGATTATAACGGCATAGGCAAGAAAGGCGGTGCAGAAACCGTAACATTAAATGTAAATCAGATGCCGAATCATAATCATAAAATAGGTGAGGGATGGTATAATAATGCGGCAAATAATAGTGCTGCCGGAAAAGTGGTTGCATATCAAAGGCATTCAAATATGGGAAATAATGCTCATGTAGCGGATATGTTTGCAGCATCTGCAGGCGGCGGCACGGCGCATGAGAACCGCCCGCCGTATTATGTACTTGCTTATATTATGCGCATAAACTAACGGAAACTCTTAAAACCTAAATCTCTGCGTTGCACTGCACTTGCGGTTCGGTCACGTACTTTAGTACGCTCCCTTCACCCCTGCGTTTGTGCGCCTTGACCTTTAGATTTTAAGAATTTCCTGAAACTAAGGAAACTTTTTGGGATTTATTCAAATAGTAAAACTATGAAAAAAATATT
>JAISVE010000017.1 GCA_031271725.1 Bacteroidales bacterium | reverse complement strand
AGCAATTTTCTTTATTTTTTTGGTCTTAAAACTCCCGATATGGTAGGAGTAGTTGATGTGGATTCCGGTACATCAACAATCTACGCGGACGAACTTACAATGGACGATATAATTTGGATGGGGCATCATCCGAGCGTAAAAGAACAGGCAGAGAGTGTAGGAATAAATACAGTTGCTTCAATAAATGATTTGCATGACTTATTGCACAAGGCTGTTTTGAGTAATCGCAAAGTTCACTTTGTAAATCCATATCGCAAAAATATCGCAGAAAAATTATCAGTGCATTTGTCTGTTCCAATGGCTAAGCTTGCGGAGATGCAGTCTGTAGAACTTATAAAAGCGATAGTAAAGCAGCGTTCAATAAAGAGCAACGAAGAAATTGAAGAGATTGAAAGTGCGCTCCTTATAGCACATCAAATGCACGGCGTTGCCATGCGTATGGCTAAAACAGGAGTTTATGAATATCAGATAGCAGGTGCCATGCAAGGTATTGCAGCTTCGCATAACGGCAGCATGTCATTCCTGCCTATTGTCAGCATACATGGTGAAACCTTGCACAATCATAATTACAATAACATGTTGCATGAAGGGCGTATGCTTGTGGTTGATGCAGGTGCGGAAACATACAATCATTATTGTTCCGATATAACCCGTACTACTCCCGTAGGCGGCAAGTTCTCAAAGAAGCAGAAAGAAATTTACGAGATAGTTCTTAAAGCTAATATGGCTACGATAGAAACTGCTAAAATCGGCATGCCTTATCGTGATTGTCATATTAACGCCTGTAAAATTATTTTTGATGGTCTTAAGGAACTCGGTCTTACGAAAGGCGATACGGATGAAGCAGTAAATCAGGGGGCGCATGCACTTTTTATGCCTCATGGTCTTGGGCATTTTATGGGACTTGATGTGCATGACATGGAAAATCTTGGCGAAAATCTTTTTGGTTATGATGATGAGATAAAGCGTTCATCTCAGTTCGGTTTGGCATATTTGCGTTTGGGCAGGAAACTTGAAAATGGCTTTGTACTTACAGACGAGCCGGGCATTTATTTTATTCCCGCACTTATTGATTTATGGAAATCTCAAGATAAATTTACTTCGTTTATAAACTATGACAAAGTAGAACACTATCGCGACTTTGGCGGTATCCGCATTGAAGACGATTTAATAATAACTAAAGACGGTGCAAAAGTTTTAGGACCTAAAATTCCTAAAACGGTTGAAGAAATTGAAGCTTGGTGTGCGAAAGTATAAAACCCCCTTTGGTATGTTGCCTTAATTCTTTTGATGTTGTAACTTTACAGAAATATTTTAAGATAAAAACAAAAAATTTAATAAAATAAATCATGAAAAAAATTTTAGTTCTTTTTGCTGTAGTTGCTATTTTTGCGACTACAATTCCGGTAAAAGCCGGTGGCGTCTATGATGGACCCGAACCCGGAACACATATAATCGGTGTTCGTTTGGGACTTGACCATTACTTTAATGTAAATGCCGTTTATGACTATTCATTGGCAAAAGTTTGGAAAGGTACATTTACCATTGGCGGTTATGCAGGTATTGGTTTTGGTCTTTGGGGTGCTTATGGCGGCGGCGGTTGGATGTATGTTCCTATTATGGCGCGTACAACTTATCGTTTTAATGTTGTAGTTCCGGAGTGGGAAGTCTATGCCGGTGTTATGCTTGGTGTTGGTCTTGCTATCCATGATGGAATCTACGCAGGTCCTGTAGGCAGTTTTTCTTTGGGAACAAGTTATTACTTTACCGAAAAATTCGGAGTTAATCTTGAATTTAACGGTGGTAATGTTTCTTGGGCAAACCTTGGCGTTAAGTTCAAACTTTAAAAAAGTTTCGTTTTAGAAACTTTTTATCTAAAAGCCTCGGCTGCTTCATGCAGTCGGGGCTTTTATTTTTGGCATAAATATTGTTATAGTTGAGTATTCACAATAAAAACATAAATTATGAGAAAGAAATCAGTATTTTTAGCTGTAGTTGCTCTTCTTGCAACGATGTATCCTGTTAAAGCCGATGGTATTCATGAAGGACCTGAACCCGGAACACATTTGCTTGGTATCCGCGTGGGTACGGGATGGGGGCATCTACACGTTAATGCGGCTTATGACTATGCATTAGCTCGTGTAGGTAAAGGCACTTTTACCATTGGTGGCTACTTAAGTGAGAGCTCAAATATGGACGACCGTAATGAATTGGCAATACCCATTATGGCACGTACAACTTATCGTTTTAGTGTTGTAGTACCTGAATGGGAAGTTTATGGTGGTGTAATGCTTGGGGGCTTTATGTATTTTGACCCTAGAAAGTCCGGAATGGGGGGCTTTGTTTGTGGCAGTGCGTTTTTGGGTACGAGCTATTATTTTAATAAAAATTTTGGTGTAAATCTTGAAGTTGGCGGAGGATTTTTTGCACCGTTTTGGAATATTGGCGGAAAATTCAGGTTTTAACTTTAGGTTTTAATTGCTTTTATGCAATCAGATTTTTATTGCATTACTTTCAACTTAATTGTAACTTTACAGTATGACAATAAAAGACGAAATAAAAGAACGGATTTTAATTCTTGACGGTGCAACAGGCACATCTTTGCAAAGATTCAAACTTACGGAAGAAGACTTTAGAGGTACAAAATTCTCAAAGCATCACATTCAACTTAAAGGTAACAACGACTTGTTATGTCTTACGCGCCCTGACGTAATAAAAGCGGTGCATAAGGAATACATTGATGCAGGTGCGGATATTATAGAAACGAACACTTTCAGTGCAAACAAAATTTCGCAGGCGGAATATGGTTGCGAAGATGAAGTGCGCAATATTATCGAGGCGGCTTGCAAAATTGCCCGCGAAGCGGCTAACAATACAAGCCGTAAGATTTACATGGCAGGCAGTATCGGTCCCACATCAAAATCGCTGACACTTGCCCCCAATGCCGATAATCCTGAACAGAGAGCAGTTGATTTTGACACCCTTGCAGATGCTTACACGGAGCAAATAGACGCACTTATAGAAAACGGAGTAGATATTCTTTTAGTAGAAACAATTTTTGATGCTTTGAATGCGAAAGCAGCCTTATATGCGGCAGAAAGAGTTCAACAACTGCGCGGCAGCGATATTCCGGTAATGGTTTCGGTTACGGCAAACGACCGCAGCGGACGTATTCTTACAGGGCAAACGCTTGAAGCGGTTTATGCCACAGTTGCACCCTATAATCCATTTTCTTTCGGCTTAAACTGTTCGTTCGGCGCAAGCGATTTACACAGCTTGATACGTTCAATCTCACCGCTTGTAAACGGCTATATAAGTATTTATCCGAATGCGGGCTTGCCTAATGCAATGGGGGGATACGATGAAGCACCGGAATTTACGGCGAGCATTGTGCGCAAAATGGCTGACGAAGGTTTGCTGAATATAGCAGGCGGATGTTGCGGTACCACACCTGCGCATATCAAGGCAATTGCCGAGGCGTTGAAAGATGTTAAGCCGAGAATTGTTCCAACGTTTACGGAAAATCCTTTGCGAGTAGCAGGTTTGGAAGCAGTAGAAATCGATAAGTCAAAATTATTTACCTACATTGGCGAACGTACAAATGTAGCAGGCAGTGCAAAATTCGCCCGTTTAATCCGTGAAAAAAAATACAGCGAGGCAGCGGATATTGCCCGCAAACAAATTCAAGACGGCGCAACGATTATCGACATAAATATGGATGACGCCATGCTTGACGCAACAGCGGAAATGCAGAATTTTGTACGCATTATAGAATGTGAGCCCGACATAGCCAAAGCAGCATTTATGATTGACTCCTCGCGCTACGAAACACTTTTGGCAGGTGTAAAAAATACACAGGGCAAGCCGGTAGTAAACTCAATATCGTTAAAAGAGGGTGAGGAAAGTTTTTTGGAAAAAGCGAAAGAACTCTGTATGCTTGGTGCAGCAGTTGTAGTAATGGCTTTTGACGAGCAGGGGCAGGCGGCAACTTGTGAGAGAAAAATAGAAATTTGCAAACGCGCCTACGATTTGCTCACTCAAAAGGCAAAATTTAACCCTGAAGATATAATTTTTGATGTAAATGTTTTAGCAGTGGCAACGGGCATAGAGGAGCACAATCATTATGCGGTTGATTTTATCGAAGCGGTAAGGTGGATAAAAGAAAATTTGCCTTATGCAAAAACATCGGCAGGTGTGTCAAACCTTTCTTTTTCTTTTAGAGGCAATAATCCCGTACGTGAGGCTATGCACTCTGTGTTTTTATACCACGCAATAAAAGCGGGGCTTGACATGGCTATTGTTAACCCGTCAATGTTGCAGGTGTATGACGATATTGAGCCGGAGCTCTTAAAAGCGGTAGAAGATGTAGTGCTTGACAAGGACAGTGGGGCAACCGACCGTTTGCTCGCAATAGCGGAAAAATACCGCAATACAGATAAACAGGCATCTCAAAACAATGTTGCTGAAAAGTGGCGCACACTGCCTTTAGACGAGCGTTTGGCACATTCGCTAACGCAGGGCATAACCGAATTTTTGGAGCAGGATATAAAGGAAGCATTACAGAAATATACACCTATAGAAATTGTCGAAAAACCTCTTATGCAGGGGATGGAAAGGGTAGGTAAATTCTTTGGCGAGGGAAAAATGTTTCTGCCGCAGGTTGTAAAATCGGCACGTGTAATGCGTAGTGCCGTAGAAATACTTCAACCCTTTATAGAACAATCGGCAAATGGCGAAGGCGAGGTAAAACGTCCGAAAATGTTGATTGCAACGGTTAAGGGTGATGTGCACGACATAGGAAAAAATATTGTATCGATAGTTCTTTCATGCAATAATATAGATGTTGTAGATTTGGGGGTTATGGTGGATAATGATACCATTATGCAGGCGATAGAGCGGGAAAAGCCCGACTTTGTCGGCGTTAGCGGTCTTATCACGCCTTCTCTTGCCGAAATGGAAGACCTTTGCAAACGTATGCAGACAGCGGGTTTGCGTATTCCGCTGCTTGTGGGAGGCGCAACAACTTCTTCGGTACACACGGCAGTAAAACTTGCGCCGCTCTATGACGCGGGAGTTATAAACGGCGGCGATGCCTCAAATGCTGTGCGTCTTGTGCAGAGATTGCTCCTGTCTTATGGGGAAACCCTGGGAGAGATAAGAGATAAACAACTTGCGGTTCGCAATGCTTATTTGTCGCAGGAAAACTCTCTCGTTTCGCTTGAAGAAGCGCGCAAAAAATCCGGTATCAAAAAATGACTATCAAAATAGACACTGTCTAAAATTTTGTTAGTTTTTGTAAAATAAATGGAATATAATTTACTGTAAATTTATTCCGATAGTTGTTTGTATCTTACAAAGTGTTTAATCTCTTTGCTCTGCTATTAGTAATGCGTCTGCCGTAGAAATTATACATTTATATCCTTTTTGCTGCAATCCATTTAATAATTTCTTGTCTCCTGTCCATAGCAAGGCATCAAGATGCTCCGAAAGAGCGACAAAAGCAAAATCGTCAAAATCAATATCTGCAACTAATGTTTTATTGGCAATATGGCTTTGCTATTGCAAAAATTTGGCTTCTATCAATATTCCTGTTAGGCGCATCCCAAACAGGCACGCCACAAACGGGCAGGTAGGCACGCCCCCAAAATACGCACTGCAAAAATCGGAAATCACAAAATCGCCATAATTAAAAAAATATTAACTTTGCGGGTTATAAAAAATATATGGCAAAAAATCTTGTAATTGTAGAAAGTCCTGCAAAGGCAAAAACGATA
>JAISVE010000181.1 GCA_031271725.1 Bacteroidales bacterium | reverse complement strand
CCCGGGTAAAATTCGTTAGTAAACTCAAATCCGGTTTTTGTATAAGTTCTTTCACTTGTACCAAGTGTCGCATAAATACCAAAAGTGTCCTGCAATCTTTCTGCACTGCTGCAATAAACTGTATAACTTAATACAACATAACCGATGCGCTCACTACCATTGCTTATTACAATAGTGTCATTCTTACGAGTTTCAGATGCTTCCAGCGTTGTCTTTGCTTTAAGCGCAACCTTGAAAGTTGCCTCTGTTCCATCAATTGTGAAATCAGAATTTCCAAGGGTTGTGTTGCTTGTAATTTCAAATTGCGCTGCAGCTTCGGCTGTGCCTGAAATAAAATCTACCTCGTAAGTTTTTGTGTTGTCGTAATCTTTAATTATTACGGAAACGGTGTCTTTCCAAAGGTCTTCGTGATAGTTCTCGATAAGTGGCTTAAATTCCGTTGCCGGTGTTACATACGGAGCTTGTGCCTTCACCGATATTGTGCCGGCAAGCAGAAAAAGTGTGAAGGCAAAAAATGCCCATAAATTTGTTTTTTTTCTCATTGTTCTTATTTTTTATTGGTTTTAAGATTTTATTAAAATGTGTGATTTTTTTTGTCCGCCTGCCTGCAATCCATTTACTCGCAAAACATAAGCCCCTTTTTTCAGCGAAGAAACATCTATCTTTCCCGCAGACCCGACAGACAAAGTTCCCGAAAGCACTCTGCGCCCATTCATATCAAGAATCTCAAACTCCGCAACGCACGCACCTAAGCCTAAGCCCGAAACATAAACATAACCGGAAGCAGGATTAGGATAAATGCAAATTTCATTCTTATAAACATGTCTGTCTTCAATTGAAGCATTCATAATAAATCTCGCTTCAAGCGAAATATTTCTGTTCACGGAAATAGAATAAATGTTATCCGTAGAAACAATACTGTCGCCATTATACCAGCCTGCAAAAGAGTAACCGCTATCAGGTGTTGCAATACAGCTTACATTGGTATTCTGTTTATAATTCGGATAGCCTGCCTCCGAAACTACAGCACTTCCGCCTTCAGCCGCAGACAAGGTCAAAGTATAAAAAACGGGAATATGAACACTTGCATAGCCGCTACTTTGCAATACTTCACTGTCATAATAAACAGGATGTATCATATATTCTCTTAACTCTCCTGCCGCACCGCTGCCTGCTGAGCCGGCAGTTAAATCTCTGTCATAAAAAAACGTATCGGTATAACAATCGTAAAGCAATAAGTTATTACGATAAACTGCATATCCTTTTATTGAATATGTATCTAAAGGCGCAGACCAAGCCACTTTTACAGAATCAAAATATATTCTTTCGGCTGAAAAATTACGTACTGCATTTCCGCATTTTATTTTTGAACACACTGCATTCATTGCTGCCGCAGCATCTATCACACCTGAGTTTTGACTTATATTAAGCCCGAGAGTTTTATCCTGCGCCGTTGCCTTAATAATGGTTATAATTTGTGCGGGACTCAGAGTAGAATCTTTTGACAGCATTAAACCCGCAAGTGATGCAACAATCGGACAAGCCATAGACGTACCGGTTTTTCTGTCATAAAATTTATGATAAAACGGAGATGACGGCGTGCCGTAGGCAAGTGTGCTGTAATGCGAAACGGTACTGAAGACAGACATATTGTGATTGTTTGAATTGCGTCCGCCCGGCGCAGCAATTGTTACCCACTCTCCGCGAGTAGAGCCGGAAGCAAGTCTGTGATCCGCATCAACTGACGCTACGCTGAAAGCACCGCTGTATGCCGCAGGATAATGCCTGTCTGTCTTTCCGTTATTGCCTGCTGCAACAATTACAAGTATTCCCTTTTCATAACACTGACGAATTATTTCCGCATCTGTTTCATTGTACTCAGTATTTCCCCACGAACAACTTATAATTTTTGCACCGTTTTCCGCCGCCCAAATAATACCTTGAAAAGGATTCACAATGCCCTGCAATTCGTCAAGATTCCAGCCGCCGCAAGCCATAAGCGTAACGCCGGAAGCAAGTGAAGCAACACCGATTCCGTTATTTTTTATTGCACCGGCATTTCCTGCACAATGAGTGCCGTGCGAGAGCGATTGCGCAATGCTGCTTTCCGGTGCTATATCAAGCGGATATGAACTGCCTACAGAATCTGCAACCATATCGTATTGCAAAGATGACGGTATTTGCAAATCCTCATGCTCACCCCAAATTGCATTATCTACAACAGCAAGTTTTATGTCGGGATTTCCATCTGCCAAATCCCAGGCTCCTTCCGCATTTACCAAATCAAGATGCCATTTAAGATTGTAAACAGCAACAGTGTCGGCATAAAATGAATCATTGGGAACTGAAAAAACATAATGCTTATAAATTCTTTCAACCGATTCTACATTTTTTTGTAATTGCAACTCCTTGATAAAAACATTTACGTCCACATTATCGGGAACAGACAGTTTGAAAGTTCTTTGCAAAATATCGTTATTCATAAATGACATTGAACGCGCTTGAGTTGCAACACCATATTTGCTAATTAATTTAGCCGAAAGGGGTAGTAATTCGGACTTTATTTTCTTTTGCCCTTTTTGCATCGCAGGCAATACGGCATTCCTCCCGAAACGCACATAAACTTCCGTTGAGAATACAGTAGCAAACACGCCAAGCATGCAAAACGCAAATAATAAAATAAATTTCTTTTTCAATTACTTCTTTATGAATTTTGAATATTTGATAACACCGGTATTCTGCATAATTTTTATGAAGTAAACACCTGCAGGAAGTTTGCCGACATTTATAACATTACTGTTGCCTGCATTCATCACTGTCTTTCCGCCCATATTAAGCACATTAATATTCTTAATATTTTCAAGGTCAATTGTTATGTTTGATGTTGCAGGATTCGGATAGATTTTTACACTGTTAGCCTTTGACAGTTCTTCTATTGCAGCCCCTTCGCAGTCTATCTCTGTTGCTGCTGTTAATGATATTTCATAACAAGCGGTTTTGTGGGTTACATTGTCGGCGTCAAACTGCTCGGCTTCTTCGCGGGCGGCTCCATTATTAAAAATAACATGTCCTATTTCAAATTCCGAAGCCGGAAGGTTTACAGTGTACCAGCCGTCAGCATCTTTTTTAGAAGTTACTCCGGGCCAAGCACCAAAATTTTCAGGCTCGTC
>JAISVE010000173.1 GCA_031271725.1 Bacteroidales bacterium | reverse complement strand
TTCTTTTCGTATCTTTGCGCAAATATCCGTATGAAGTATTTAATAGTCGGTTTGGGAAACATTGGGCAGGAGTATAAAGACACTCGCCACAACATAGGATTTATGGTGCTTGACTATTTGGCGCAGCAAGCCGATATGCCCTTTGTTACCGAGCGTTACGCTTCAACCGCTACTATCAAAGTTAAAGGAA
This sequence comes from Bacteroidales bacterium, assembly GCA_031271725.1. The sequence continues at coordinate 5,218 of JAISVE010000173.1, read as the reverse complement.
GAACCCTCGTACTTATTAAGCCCACAACCTACATGAATTTAAGCGGCAACGCCGTAAGTTATTGGATGATGATGGAGCGTATTCCGATAGAAAATATACTTGTTGTTGTTGATGATATTGCGCTTGATTTGGGCGTTTTGCGCATGCGTTCAGCAGGCAGCGCAGGCGGACACAACGGACTTGCGCATATATCACAAATTCTAAATACCAACTCCTACGCACGTTTGCGTTTTGGTATCGGAGGAAATTTTTCACGCGGCAGGCAAGCAGATTATGTTCTCGGAAAATTTAAAACAGACGAAGAAGCGACAGTAAATCTAAAAATAGAAACCGCTGCCGACATGATAAAAAGTTTTGCACTTATTGGCGCAGACAAAACAATGAATATGTATAACGGTAAAGATAAAAACCAACAATAAATGGGCTTTTTAGACATACTCTCAAAAAATAAGAAACAAGACGAAATTTCAACTTCCAATGAAGAAATTCTTGAAGGAGTCCAACGTTTTTCAACCACCGAAACAGCAAATGTAATGAAGCCACGCACAGAAGTTGTCGGGGTTGACATTACTGCAAAATTCAACGAACTGATAAAAATATTTATTGACTCAGGCTATTCGCGCATACCTGTATATAAAGATAGTTTAGACAGTATTGAAGGCGTTTTCTACATCAAGGATATTCTCCCCTACCTCAACGAAAATCCCGATTTCAATTGGGCAAAACTTATAAGACCCGCTGCATTTGTTACCGAAAACGAACCGATAGACAGTGTTCTGAAAAAAATGAAAGCAAGTAAAATGCACCTTGCCGTTGTTGTTGATGAATACGGCGGAACAAGCGGCATTATTACGCTTGAAGATATTCTTGAGGAACTTGTCGGTGATATTGCAGACGAAGCAGACACAAAAGAAGATGCTCTCCTTTTTACAAAAATTAACGACAATACTTTTATAATTGATGCACGCGTTACAGTGCGCGATTTCTGCAAACTTTTTCACTTGGAAGATGATTTTTTTGATGCACATGAAGGCGAATTTGAATCGCTTGCAGGGCTTGTGCTTGAAAAATTGCAACGCATTCCGGAAAAAGGCGAAAGCGTAGAGATTCCACCCTTTGCATTTATTGTAGAAGATATGGAAGCAAGACGCATCAATACGATAAAGGTGATTAAAACTTAACTTTTACAGGTTGCAAATATTAAAAATAAGCTCGCAAATCGGCGGACTGAAACCTTAGAACTTAACGTGAAGTAATTTATTTCCGAGCCTTTCATCACTGCAAATATATAAATTTTGCAATATACACAATTCTGTATGTTAAGACAAACTAAAATTGCTCTTTTATCCCTGCACTCAGTTAGTGGCAATTTTCGTATCTTTGAAAGTTTCAATAAATCATTTCAATGAAATAATTAAAATTAAATAAAACATGAAAAAATTTTTAATTACATCAACCCTGCTATTAAGTGCAACAGCCACTATTTTGGCATGTACAAACTTTATAGTAACAAAAGGAGCAAGCGCAGACGGCTCTACATTTATTTCTTACGCAGCCGATTCACACACTCTCTATGGCGAACTCTACTATCGTCCGGCAGCAACTTATCCCGAAGGAACAATGTTTGAAGTTGAAGAATGGGACACCGGACGCAAACTCGGCAAAATAAAGCAGGTAGCAAAAACATATTCGGTTGTAGGCAATATCAACGAATATCAAGTTGCAATTTCCGAAACAACATTCGGCGGACGTGAGCAACTCAGTGACACCAACGGCATTATCGACTACGGCTCGCTTATCTACATAGCCCTGCAACGTTCAAAAACAGCACGTGAAGCAATCAAAGTTATGGTTGAACTTACAAATGAATACGGCTATTTTTCAAGTGGTGAAAGTTTCTCAATACAAGACCCGAATGAAGTTTGGTTTATGGAACTCACAGGGCGCGCTGCACAGGCTAAAGATGCAAAAGGCAAACCCATCGCCAAATTAAACAAAAAGGGTTTACTCATGGTCGCTTACAAAGTTCCTGATGGTTATGTTTCAGGACATGCAAATCAGGCACGCATCACCAATATTAAAAAAGCAGACGGCAAAACATCCATTACCACAGATCAACTTTCAAAAATCTTTGACCCCGCAATAGAATGCGTTTACACAACAGACATATTTGAATATTGCAAAGCAGTAGGCATAACAGATGCAACAAGTTTTGAAAATTTTATTTTCTGTGACGCTGTTTGTCCGATGACACAAAGCGGCAACCGCGGCTGTGAAGGACGTGTTTGGGCAGGATTTATGAAGTTAAACAAAGAGGCTGTTGCCCAATATGAAGATTACGCTCGCGGCGACAATCTTAAAAACAGAATGCCTTTGTGGATTAAGCCCGCAGAAAAAGTTACGCTTGACAAAATGTTCGATGTTATGCGCGACCATTACGAAGGAACATCTATGGATATGACGAAAGATGTCGGCGCAGGTCCCTTTGCCTGCCCCTATCGCTGGAGACCTATGGCTTTTGAAGTTGACGGTGTAAAATATGTTCACGAGCGTGCAACTTCAACACAGCAAACCGGATTTTCTTTCATCGCACAAAGCAGAAGTTGGCTGCCGAATGAAATTGGCGGTATTTTGTGGTTTGGCGTTGATGACAGTTACACCTCTGTTTATTCCCCTGTGTATTGCGGTATCACCGAAATACCGGAACAGGTTGCTGTAGGCAATGGAAGTATGGCTATCTATTCACCAACTTCCCTGTTTTGGATTTTCAATCGTGTGAGCAATTTTGCATACACTCGCTACAAAGACATGATTGTAGATATTCAGAAAGAACAAAAGATGTTGGAAACAAGTTTTCAGAATGATGTGAAAGAAGCTGATGCCCGTATGCAGAACGAAAAAGACCATGGCAAATTAGTTGCTTTTGCAAACAATTTCACTACTGAAAAAATCAAAAAAACATTTGACGCTTGGGATTTGTTGGATAAGAAACTTTTTGTAAAATATATGGACGGAAATATCAAAAAAACCGATGAGAACGGTAATATTAAAACAACAAAATACGGTCCTTCTTATATTGAGTTTCCCGAACAGCCGGAATATCCCGAAAAATGGTATCGTACAATTATACAAGACTGTGGAGATAATATAAAAGTTAATAACTAACAATGGCATCAACAATAAGACAAAAAACACAAGAATTGCGAAAGCGCATAGAAACGGCATTTGCCGGTGGAGGCGCAAAGGCAATTGAGAAACAGAAAGCAATAGGAAAACTCACCGCAAGAGAGCGTATTGATTCAATTCTTGATCCGGGCTCTTTTAACGAATACGATATGTTTATCGAGTCTTCCAACAAAGACTTCGGTATGGATAAAAATCATATTCCGGGTGATGGCGTTATTACAGGGATGGGCACAATAGATGGGCATCCTGTTTGTATTTATGCACAAGACTTTACTGTTATCGGCGGCTCTCTCGGATATATGCACGCCAAAAAAATCTGTAAGATAATGGATCACGCATTGAAGATGAAGATGCCCATTATCGGCATTAACGATAGCGGCGGAGCGCGTATTCAGGAAGGTGTGAATGCTCTTGCAGGATACGGTGAAATTTTCTATCGCAACACACAAGCATCCGGAGTTATTCCTCAAATTTCGGTTATTCTCGGACCTTGTGCAGGAGGTGCGGTATATTCTCCCGCATTAACCGATTTTGTATTCGTGGTTGATAATATTTCCAAGATGTTTATCACAGGACCCGAAGTTATAAAATCAGTGCTGGGTGAGGATATTTCGCAGGAAGACCTCGGAGGTGCAAGAACTCACGCCGAAATCACAGGCAATGCCCACTTTTTTGCAAAGAGTGAGCAGGAATGTTTTTCGCAGATAAGAAACCTCGTTTCGTATATTCCATGGAGTAATACAAAAAAAGCAGATTCGTTTCCGTCAAGAAATCCCAAAAAACGGAATTTTGATTTGATTGTACCTGCCGATTCCCGCAAGCCTTACGATATTCGCGAGGTTATAAGGGCTATGGCGGACAATAGTGAATTTTTAGAAATACACGAACTTTTTGCAGCAAATATTGTTGTGGGTTTTGGTCGAGTTAACGGGCGAAGTGTGGGTTTTGTTGCAAACCAGCCGGCAGTAATGGCCGGGGTTTTGGATGTTGATGCATCAGATAAAGCTGCACGTTTTATCCGTTTTTGTGATGCTTTTAACATTCCTCTTGTTACACTTGTAGATTTGCCAGGTTACTTGCCCGGCTCAGACCAAGAGCATGCAGGAGTAATACGTCACGGTGCAAAAATTCTGTATGCTTATTCCGAGGCAACTGTTCCAAAAATAACGGTTATCTTGCGTAAAGCCTACGGCGGTGGATATATTGCGATGTGTTCAAGTCACCTGCACGCCGACTTTGTGTTTGCGTGGCCCCTTGCGGAAATTGCCGTAATGGGCTCTGAGGGTGCGGCAAATATTATTTTCAGAAAGGAAATAGCAGAAAGCAAAGACCCTGAAAAAACAAGAAAAGAAAAAATTACAGAATACCGTGAAAAGTTTGCCAACCCTTATGCAGCAGCATCTTACGGTTATGTTGACGCGGTTATAGACCCTTCTGCTACACGTGAAATGGTTGCCCACGCACTTGATGTTTCAAAAAATAAAGAGGAAGTTGTACCACAGCGCAAGCATGGAATACCTCCGTTTTAAGATGTGAAACGTGAATTGTGAGGTGACAAAAAAGTACTAACAGCCAAATTTACGTATTAACCACACCTCACAGTTCACAATTCACGATTCACAATAAATAAAACAACAACTATGATAAAGAAACCAAACGAAATAAGAGCATTTATTCCCGGAACTATCAAAGGGGTATTTGTAAAAGTTGGCGACAATGTAAAAAGAGGTGACAAACTTTTGGTGCTTGACGCTATGAAAATGGATAACGAACTTATTGCTCCCATAGACGGAACAATAAAGGAAGTAAATGTAAAAACAGGACAAACAGTAACTAAAAATGAATTGCTTGTGTTGCTATAAACGTAAAAGATTTCTATAAACACCACTTTGTTAAAAAACAGTTAAAATCATTTGATTTTTAACAAAATAATAACTACCTTTGCACTATTATTTGAATACAAGTTTTTAATTAAAAACCTAAAAGACAATGAAAAAAGTTTTTGGCTTACTCGCTATCGTTAGCATGGTTG
>JAISVE010000097.1 GCA_031271725.1 Bacteroidales bacterium | reverse complement strand
GAACGTTTGTGAATTTTCTCAGCCATCAAATGCAAAGTTTCCGCAATGTTAGACGAAGCGTTAAGTTGTTGTGTGCCTGTTTTAGCAAGCAGTTGTTCCAAATAATTATAGATATTTTTAAGATGTATTCTGCTTGATTTGGGGTCTTGCTGAAACTCGATACTGTCGGCAAAAGATGTGAGCCCGACAGCATCACGCTGACGAAACAAAAGTTCTGAAAGAGTTGCAGCGGAAAAAGCGGAAAACAAAAGTTTGTTAGGGTTTTCAAGATTTATCTCTTCCCTGTACGGAAAATACATTGAGGAGGAAACATCAAGTAAAATATTACATCTTAAATTTGTTTCCTCCTCAAAGCGTTTGACAAAAAGTTTATCTGTTTTGCCGTAAATTTTCCAGTCAATATGACGAGTATCCTCGCCGGTATTGTATTGTCTGTGTTCTGCAAATTCAACTGAAAAGCCGTGAAAGGGGCTTTTGTGCAATCCCGTAATAAAACCTTCCACTGCTTGCCGTGCAAGCAGTTCGAGCGATAACGGTAAATTTATTTTCGGCTGAATTTCCAACGCGGACATTATAACAATGCATCCAATTTTGCAGTAAGATTACTTTTGGTAGTAGTGCCAACTTGTTTGTCTGCCACTTCACCACCTTTAATATAAAGCAGTGTCGGAATATTGCGAATGCCGTATTTGCGGGCAATACCGGGGTTTTCGTCAACATTTACTTTGCCGACAATAGCTTTGCCTTCATATTCATCGGCAATTTGTTCAACTGTTGGTGTAAGTGCTACACAAGGTCCACACCATTCTGCCCAAAAGTCCACAAGTGCGGGTTTGTCTGATTTCAATACGAGTTCTTCGTAGTTTGCATCTGTTAATGTTAGTGCCATAGTTTTAATTATTATTTTCTTAAATTTAGTTTAGACAAAGATAAGATTTTACGATGTATTTACGATGCACCGAACACTTTCACGCGCTCGTCAAGCGGCAAAAATGTTTTTTCATCTGCTTCTTTTAATATGTTGCCGAACGGCATTTGTGCAATTAGTTTCCAGGTATCGGGCAAATTCCAGGTTTGGCGTACTTCCTCATCTATTATAGGATTGTAGTGCTGCAATGATGCTCCAAAGCCCGCATCTTCCAACATTGTCCAAACGGCAAATTGGTGTATTGCCGATGTATGTTCCGACCATACGGGAAAATTATCCGCATAAGTCGGAAATTTTTCCTGCAAGCCTTTTACAATGTTTGTATCCTCAAAGTATAATACCGTTCCATGCCCTGCCGCAAAGGAATTTATTTTTTGTTCTGTTCGCGGAAACGCTTCTGCCGGCACTTTCTTGCGCAGTGTCTCCTTAACTATATCCCACAGTTTCAAATGATGTTCGCCGAGAAGTAATACCAATCTCGCAGTTTGTGAATTAAACGCCGAGGGCAAGTTTAATACGGCAAAGCGGATTATTTCCTCTATTTCTTTGTCGCTTACAGGCGATTGATTGCCTATTGCGTAGTAGCTACGCCTGTTTGCAATTGCTTCCTTTAGATTTTGCATAAAATTTAGATTTTGCACACAAGTGTAAAGTTAGTAAAAATTAGTGCAATTTAAATTCTAAGGGCACAACAACTTTCACATTAAAACTACGCCCTATATTATAGATTTCATCTACCTTGTAACGCGATAAATGATCGTAATAAGTTTCATTCAAAATATTATTTGCAGACAGGCTCAATTGTATTCTTTGTGTCTTTATTCCAAATTCAAAAACAACACCTGCGTTTAGCAAATTATAATCTTCAGTGGTGCTTTCGTTGACAGCAACCAAATTCTGTGCAAACGAATATTGATTTTGTACATAAACAGAAAATCTTTTCAATGCTTTTTTGAAAGTGAAATTTGCACTAACCGTTGCATTTATTTTTTGCGAAGGCATTAGTGAAAGATTATTGTGTTTGGTGTCTTCTCCAAAAGTACAATTGTACGAGGCCTCGATGTGCAGCCAATCCAAAGGATGCGGATGAAAATGAAAACCTGCCTCGCCGCCGTATAGATAAGCATCATTTTGAGTGTAGTTGAAAACAGGAATTTCGTCTATCATATCTGCGCCCGGTTGCAAGTAAATATAGTTGCGGATGTAATTAAAATACGGGTTGATAAAAAATTCAATATGCTTTGCGTTGTAATTTAATGAAGCATCTATTTGATAACTGTTTTCGGTTTTCAAATCCGGATTTCCTATCTCATAACGATTGGTTCCGTGATGAACGCCATTACTCAACAACTCATACATATTCGGTGCGCGAAAACCTGAAGACAAATTCAACCTGAATGATAAATCTTTTATAATGGGTTGATATATTCCTGTGGAAAAATTAAAAGAGTAGTACTGTTTATTGAATGCTTCACCTGAAACATTTTCGCTTGAAATATGCCGTGTGTCGAAGCGTAATCCTAACTGCCAGTACGCCTTTTTATAATAATAAAAATCGCTCATTGCAAAGACACCAAAGTCGTAAGTATTTGCATTCGGAATAAGAATTTCTTCTCCATGGTTTGTGTTATTTTGTGCCATACCCTGACTTCCAACCGTAAGATTCCAACGCTCATTCCAAACCGGAGAATACCACTTTACATTATATGAAAGAGTATGCAAATCCATATCCAATGCGGCTTCATCATGACCGTGTTCTTCTTCGTAGCCTTCTTCGTGTTCTTCGGGCTCTGCTTCCTCACCGTGTTCATGTCCTTCTTCAAGTTCCTGCCTGTTATTGAAAACATAGCCCACATCAACCTTTAACTTTGAGCCGTCATTAAAGAAAAAATTATTTTCAGTGCTTATGGTGTGCGTTGTCAAATTCTGATAAGGCATAAGCGGCTTTCTTCCGTTTTTATATGCTTCTTCTGCATGGTCTTCTTCATGCTCCTCTTCTTCTGCATGCTCTTCCGTATGTTCGTCTTCGTGATCATGCTCCGCTTCGGTCAAGCCATATTTTTCATTCAAAAAACTATACTTTAGAGATGTGGTAAATTTATCACCCGTATATCCCAACACAGTCTTGAGATTTGCTGTATTGAAGCGACTGTTCGGAACATAATTATTGTTGCCGTCTTTGTAATCCGTATGTGTTGTATATCCGCCAAACAAATTCCAGTGCATACGGTTTTTCGACATTTTAAAAGCAGCGTTATTTCTAAAGCCGAGTGTGTTACTGTAAAATTCGGAATTAAGATTTATTCCTATTGTATTGTCTTTCGCATAACGCTCATCAACAAAATAAAGTACGCCGCCCAAGGCATCGCTACCGTAGAGCAACGAAGC
>JAISVE010000116.1 GCA_031271725.1 Bacteroidales bacterium | reverse complement strand
TCATCTTGGGGATATGATCCTCTTTTTTATGGCACTTCCGCAGCAGCAGCTCATGTGTCAGGTGTTGCTGCTCTTATATTGTCTGCTAACCCTAATTTAACAGCTCAACAAGTGCAGGATATAATTGAAAGTACGGCTCAAAAAACAAGAACAGATTTATACAGTTACTCTACAACTTCCGGAAGGCCTAATGGAACATGGCATGAGTAAATGGGTTATGGGTTTGTAGATGCATATGCTGCTGTTCAAGCTGCTTGTGCTGCTTATGGGGCTTCCTTAAATCTTACCATTACCGGCTCTAATACAGTTTCTGAAGAAGAAATATTTTCTATTGCAAGTTTGCCGGCTGGAGCAACTGTGCAATGGCAGTTTAATGAAGATTTTTTACAAATGTGTTCGTCAACAGGAGCCGGAAACATTTGTTTGATGCCGAATCCGTCCTATTTTATGGATTGTCCGGGCTCCTCGACAATAGGAGCAACTGTAAATTATAATGGCTGTTCTTTTTCTGTCCCCAATAAAAGTGTCTATGTAGGTACGCCGCCTAAGGCAGAACACATAAGTAGTATTAAAAACTCAGGGAGGGTGCCTTATAAACCCTGTACATTCACAGATAAAGTAACATATCACGGAATTGATATGTTTCCGCCATTTTATGGTCTTATAGAAGCTGAATGGGTTTCTCTTCCTACTCCTGAGGTTACTCTTGTTAATCCCACTACCGGAGGGTTGCTTGGTGGCAATCATTTTACTCAGGAACTACAAGTAGTTAAACTGGGCTTCAGTATGTTGAATCCTGCACATATACAAGTTCGTTTGCGAAACTACTGTGGCTGGAGTGATTTTGTAACAATAGAATATAAGAAGGATGCGGGTATATGTAGACCAATTATGTTTTCCTACTCCCCAAACCCCACTACCGACGAACTTACCATAACTTTTGAACAATTACCTACAATGGAAGATTCTGACGAATTATCCGTAGTGCAAAATATTAGCGTACAATCGATAACTACAAACAATCAAATGGAAACCTATTCTGTAAAGTTGTTTGATGCTTCGGGTACGGTTTTACGGCAAATTCAGTTTACACATGGTTATCAAGACGGAGTACCTCAACCTGTAATATTTAATCTTTCGTCTTTACGCAAAGGCACATATTTCTTGCATGTAGAAGGCGGTGGTGAACTTGTTAGAGAGCAAATTATTGTTGCAAAGTAGATTTAATGTATTTCTAGAAAGGCGACTTTTTTGTTATTAAAGCCGCCTTTTTTTGCTTTATTCCACACAGACGAATAAAAATTGTCAACAAAAAAGGAAAGATTATCCTAATGGCGCAATGACAAAATCATGAAGTATTAACGCCCGCCGCCCGCACCACTGCCAGCACCACCACCACCGCTGCCCGCGCCGCCGCCCATTCTTGAACTCTCATCATTGCCCCCAACCTGTCGTTGCCCCTTGGTCATCTTGTTGTTGCCGAAACGATAAGATACAGACAAAGAAACCGTGAAGGTATCCCAACGGTATGTCATAGAAGAGTAAGAGCCGTCAGGATATGTGTTGGAGTTTTTGTAATTCATTGGAATAATATTATTGGCAGAAAGCGTAACAGTAAGCGTTTTTTTCAAAAACATTTTCTTTACGCCCACATCAAATGAGCCCATATAGCGGGTGCTGTTAAAAATATTTTTTTCAGGAAACATTCCCCAATAGGAAATTTCTCCACTCCAATCTTTACCGAAATCCATTTCCAGCTGCGACCACATAAAGCCCGAAAATCCCTCAGTTCTATACGCTTCTTTAAGATAATTAACCCTACGGACACCATAACTTCCATTGGCATAAATACTCCATGTAAATTTTTCCTTAAAGAAACTTTGCCTTGTGTAAAAAGACAGATGTATAAAATCGCCTGTGCCTGCATTTTCAGGCTTTGAAACAGCGTAATGTTCCGGCATGTAATAAACAAACTCACTTGGAGTACCGTCAGTGCGCGAATAAGAAACAGAAAAATTCAGGAAATATCCGTAAGAATATTCAAGTTTGACAGAATGTGCGTACTCCGGCAGCAGCAGCGGGTTTCCCTGCGAATAAACATTTTCTTTATCTCTGAAAAGAAAAGGATTTAACTGTGTAAAATATGGACGTGTCAAGCGATAGCGATACGAAAGCGACATTTTATTTTTGCTGTCTATTTCTTGCGAAACCGTTAAACTCGGAAACGGTGCACCATAAAATTTTTTGAACGCAGTATCATTAGAATTTGAAGCAACAGTACTGCCCTTGCAATATGTTATTTCTCCACGCAAGCCCGCTTCAATAGAAGTCTTTGTTGCAAAGGTATGTTTGAACTGAATATAGGCTGCTGCAATCAACTCATTATAGATATAACGGTAACTGTTGTCATCCTGCCTCACATTATCCAAAATATATTCCTGATAGTTATTATTTGTTACGAAGTTGCCTTTAATGCCCGCTTCAAGTGTTGATTTTTTATTTTTGAAAGGATATTCAAAATCTATTTTTGCACCAAAAATATCAGATTTTATAGGCTGTATTGTTTTGTAAAAAATATCGTTGAAAGCAATGTTTGACGTATCAAAAGCAAAATACGAAACAGCGTTGTTTATATTGTTGTTTTGCCGTCCGCCTGTCCAACTTAAATCAAAAATAATTTTACTGTTGGTTGCAGTATCGAATTTATGTTCATAGTTGATGTTCGCACTGTAGTTATAACGTCCGTATGTCTGCATTTCCTTTTGAATATTTTTGCCGATAGATAAAGAACTGCTGTCATCAATATAGGTAAAAAGATTTCCACTTCCGCTGCCACTGCCGCCGGAGCCGTTGAAACTAAAACTTAACACATCTTTATCTGTCAAATACACATCAATTCCCGCCTTGCCGAAAAAATAATTATGCATGACTTTCTGTCCCCATTTTTCACTCTCGTTTTTATTGAAAAGATAACGTGTTTTATCGGGATAGATGGACATACCTTCTATGGAATTTAGTTGATTGCCGTGATAATAATTAAACGTTCCGTAATACACTGCTTTTTTTGTTTGAAAGTTTATGGATGCCCCACCATTAGGAGAAAATTTTCCACGTTCGCTAACTCGCAGCGAAGCGTTGACAGAGCCGCTAAATCCCAGGTTGCGGTTATCTTTTGAAGTTACAATATTGATAATTCCGCTCACTCCCTGCGCATCATATTTTGCAGAAGGCTGATCTATCGCTTCAATTTTTTGCACAGTATTTCCGGGCATACTGCGTAAATATTGCGCCAAATCCTTTCCCGAAAGATGAGGGTCGCGGTCATCAATGGTAAGCAAAACGCCACTTTTTCCGTTGAGGGAAATGTTATCGTTAAAGTCAATTGAAACGCCGGGAAACTTGCGCAACATCTCAAAAACATTATCGTTTTTTGCGATAATACTTTCGCTGATGTTCATTGTCATTTTGCCTGCTTCAAGCTCTATCAGCGGGCGTTTTGCCTCTACCGTAACAACATCCAGAAATTCCGATGATGGTGTGAGTTCGATGTCTTCTACATTTATTTTGTCGCTTGCAGAAACAATATTAAACACTTCACTGTTTTTGCGGTGAAAGCCCATAGCTGAAGCCTGTATAAAATAACTGCCCTTGCTGATTCTCTTAAACTCATACTGCCCGCTATCATTGGCAAAAGTATTTGAGATTTCTACAGTATCTCTTGCATCTACAAGTTTAATACTTGCAAATGGTGAGTTTTTTACTGTGCCTGATATTTTGTTTTGAGCATTAATATTAGACGCAATGATTAGGAAAGATACTACAATATAAAATTTTTTCATTGTGCGAAGTTACAATTTCTCGTGTCTTTTTTTGTATTTTATATTTATAAAAATGTGTGATATAATTAAGCTCGCAACATAAACTTGCAACGCAGGTGTAACGCAAGCGTTCTGTAATGTTAAGCGTGGTGTAAGCATGATTTGAACGTGAGGCAATTTGCAGATTAAATAATTCCCAGCAAATGCGCTTTGTGAATAGCTGCTGCAGAAGTTTTCACTTCAAGTTTCTTGAACAGACAATGTTTTTTCTGCTTAAACGCAAAAAGAGAAATCTTTAAAAGCCCGTGTATATCCTTGTCAGGCATGCTTTTGATAAGCAATTTCAGAATCAATATTTCCTCCTGATTTATATTTGCACCGTTGTACAAAACAAATTCGTCATTAGTAAAAACAAATCTTTCGTTTGTTTCAACATTGGTGAGAAAGGCTTTGCATATCATTTCTTTGGAATCGGATATTGAAACATGGCATAATTTTAACCACACATTTCCATTTTTACAAAACGCAAAAGGAGTAATTTTGTGATGCAAAATAATGTCTTCGCCATTGATCATTCTTACCGGTAAATCGTGGGAATATACAAACTTTGCACGTTGCTTTACAGGATAGCGTTCAAAAATTTTGTTAGCGGCAACACCCACTTGTTCAGCCCAAGCCAATTCCTTTTTTTTAAGAATTAAGCCGTAAAAATCTAAATCTTTTTGTTGTAATAATTTTTGAGAATGTCCGCAGAGAATAACGGAATAAGGAGAATCGACAATAATTTTTTTTGAAGAACAATCTATCATGTAATATTGCCCACTACATGTTAGATTAAATGAATTGAGCATTTTCTTTATGTTTTTTTCGTTTAATGCTTGTAAATTTCTTTTAGAAATATTCCATTGCTCTTCCATAAATATTTTAATGTTTTTTATAAAATACAAATTTACAGATAAAATTAAAATTACGCCGATAAATATAAGAACGATATAATATAATGACACTCGAGCAACCAAAAGTTATTTTTCAAGTGTGTAATTCTCACATTTTCAAATACAGCAAAATTAAAAAATGACACTTCAAAAAACTTTTGGTCGCAGCCTTTTTTTAGCAAAAAAATTGTTTATATTTATTAAAAATTTGTGCATAATCTACTCCTCAAAAATTATGAAAAGTTAAAATAATTTTATGTTGATTATTGTTAATAAATATTTCTTTACTGCTTGCATTTATGCAAGTGAAAAAATTTGGCTCTTGGGGAAAAATAATTTAGGCAGTTGATGCCCTTGCAGGTTGGATATTTCATGCTTCCGCAAGGGTAAATTATTTACAAGGGTTTTGCAGAATTACCCTTATAAAGTTTATTCTGCACTAATAAAAAATTAAAACAATAAAACTATGAAAAAAATATTCTTAAAACTAATGATAATTCCGTTGTTGCTGATTATGGCGGTGGGATTTGCTTCTTGCGGGGATAAAGAGCCGGAAGAAAAATATCCTTTAGAAGTCCCATTCACCGAATATTCTTTAGAAGACACTTCTTGCGCATGGAAAACTCTTGAATACGGAAGCGAGCCTAATCCAAGCGAGATAGCGGTAATTAACAGTAATGAAGAATTGGAGAATTATTTTGTTTGCACAGAGGGAAGTTTACCCGAAATAGATTTTTCCAAACACACATTACTATTAGCAAGAGGTCTTACAAGTAGCGGTATCTATAAGATAGAAAAAAAATTAGAACAACTTTCAACTGACAAGTATCAACTAAATGTTGAAATAGAATTAAACTTCCTAACTGTTATAGAGTCATGGAATCTAACGTTTATTACAAAAAAGTTGAATAAAGATAGCGAAGTAAAATTTAACGTAACAATCATTGACAACTTGGAAAATTAATTATTCGATGTTAATAGTTGTAAAGTTTTTTTGTATTGTTATAATAATTTTTAATACAAGGGTTTTGCAGAATTACCCTTATAAAGTTTATTCTGCACTAATAAAAATTTAAAACAATAAAACTATGAAAAAGATATTCTTAAAACTAATGATAATTCCGCTGCTGCTGATTGTTGCGGTGGGATTTGCTTCCTGCGGGGATAAAG
>JAISVE010000150.1 GCA_031271725.1 Bacteroidales bacterium | reverse complement strand
TCTACCGCAGTCAATCCGTTCTCATTCCAAGCTACCATTTTGGGAAAATGGAAATGCCCCGAATGCAGCACACACTTATTTATGCGAAGTGTTACGGGTAAAATAAATGACGCCGCATTGTAATTTGTTCCCTGTTCAATAACAGCAGTAATTACATACTCTCCTGCGTGTACCGCTTCTTCCGCACCATTGTATCTCAAAGTTATATTTCCAAGTCCGACCACACTATTCAAGGCTCTTACTTCAATTGTATGCGGCTCTGCATTATAAGTAGCAATAGTGTCGGTGCTGTAAGTAATAAGTTCTATTGTGGATTCGGCTCTTAAAATAACAAGGGTATCTATAGGCAAATCTACAGTTGCATTATAATTTTCGCCTGCCGAAACATCTATCGACACTGCATATACGCCCGCATTGACCGGCACATCAGCCGAGCCGTTATACTTAATTGCCGTAATGCTACCCGCACCAAGCACATCATTCCTAACGCTCACGCTTGCAGAATGCGGAAGCCCGTTGTAAACAGCAGTATCGGCACTATGTTCAAACATACGTGCAAGCATACTGCCTCTGACAATATACATCCTGCCTATTAAAAGATTTTCTACCGCCTGATACCTCATGCCTTCATTTATGCTTACCGAAACAACATAATTCCCCACCTGAGTCGGCTCGGTAATCGCTCCGTTATAATAAATATAAATGCTGTCGCCAACGCCTTCGGGAAATTTCAACTGAGCCTTTTGAGTTAATCCGTCAAAAGTTACGCTGTCTTCAAAAGAAACCTCGCTTGCATTTAAAACGCCAAGATTTTTTACAACAAATGTTTTTGCAAGCGAAGCATATCCCGCATCGTCTATTGCCTGCACATAGAAAGTATATATATTGTATGGTTCAAGCCCTGCTATCTGATAAACATTATTCGTGTTTACCGGATATTCCTTAAATGGTACAAGCCCTGATTTTTCCCATATACGCAATTTTGCAACAGGATATGTGCCTGCTTGAACCGTGATGTTAGCATTTCCTCCTTCAAAGGACTGTCCTTGATAATTCAAGTCTTGAACTTGCGGTAATATTGCAGGAGCGGATACCGACAAACCGCAACCCTTGCCCGCAATGTAGGTTTGAACGGCATCTATAAAACAGTTCGGCTCTAAAACGCCGGCTTCACTCTGCGCCTCCCATACAAAAGCGGGATTAGGTCCTATTTTCACAGTATCGCCCGACAGCAAGTCCCCGCTAAAAGTAAGGGTTATTATATTGTCGGATTGCTCACGTCCCGTCAAAACTACCGAGGGATTACTTACAATAACTTTGTCCGCCTGAATAGAATTGCCCCCCGCAGCCCAGCGTGCCGCTGTTCCGTAATACGGATTTAATATAAACTCCAACACGTTTGATGCCGATTGATTTACGGAGAGATATACGGGGCACATTCCAAGTCCCGCCGACCAAAAGTTAAGTACTTTATTGCAGTAAGATGAAAAGCCGCTTGACACAACGGGAATTTCCTTTGCAAAGGGCATTCCACCGCCCTCTATGCGCACCGTTCCGCCCTCAGATGAGCCTTCCTGCCAACGAATTTCTACGGGTGTTGCAGGCAAAGTGCCGTCAGGCATAGGATATAATGTGTCAATACGATAAGCGGCAGCCGAAAATTCGCGCGCACGTTGCGCCGTTAAGCCGTAGGGAGCTGTCACCAATAACGGTGCGGTAAAGTTGCTGCCCGAAACTGTAAACATTCTCACACCTGTATCGGGTGTGAAAAAAAGTTGTCTTTCGCTTACAATTATTGATGTTGCCTTGTCGCAAGTTGCGCCGTACAGATACACGCCGTAGTTGCCGAAATTCACGGGGGGCCACAAGCCGACTTCGCCTGTGTTGGCGGTAAAATATTCCACATAGCCATTGTAAACAATTTTATCGCCGTTTCTTAAAGGGATATTCGGAGTGAAAATTACCTTTGTGTTATTGTCGATGAGTTGCGTTGTAAACCATTCCGCATTGCTCTGTCCGTTTACATATAAATCCTTTCCAAAAAGTCCGTCCAGCCTGAATGTTGTTCCGGAATTGCCAACAGCATCGCTAATAGTTGCAACTATATTCCCGTTTATTGTTTCCCAGGAAAAAACAATGCGGTCATTGTCGCCATGGTCGTTCGAAGCAGGGTCAAAAGAGAAATTGCAAAAAGTAGAAACACCTGCCTGCGGCTCTACATAGTTGCTATTTACCTGCGTAAAAACATATCGCGGCGATTCCTCGCTTGACAAATATTCTACATTATTGCCTATTGAACGTAATGTTAAAGTATAGTTATCCGGAACTTCAAGTTCGAGCGTTTCCGGTGAAGAAGTTATAATTTTTTCATACTCTAAAAGATTTGACTGTTTTCTGTAAACATTAAGTTTGTAGGAAACAGCGTTATCTACTTCATTAAAACTAAGAACACCGTCATTAACATTTATTCCTGTGGGTGCTTCGAGAATTTCCGCCTGCGGACAGCGGCTGCCCCAAATATAATTGTTGAAATTTATTGTGGGATAAAGATTGCCGTTGCCTTTTGTGGCATATTCAACCACCGCATTATAACTGACTACATCACCATCCAACAGAGGTATAAGAGGCTTGTAAGTTATCACGGTGTTATTTTCATTCAAAATTCCTGCCTCAAACCAAGTGCCTGCAAAACCGTTTACCGTAAAATTTGCAGCATTCATTACATCACGAAACTTTGTGTTTTTATCACCGATTTCTACAGGTGCAATTTTAATAACAAGTTGATTGTTTACGGTTTCCCAAGTAAACAGAGCTTCCGCATTTCCTTCTCCGAAAGAAGTATTGCAGAAAACGGTTTCACCCACATTCACAACGGGCGGTTCGCCGGCAATTATCCATTCTTCCCTTGCCGAAACAACAGAATTAAGGTAAAGCAAATCGCCCGTAATTGACTGCAAGGTGAAAGTGTAACTGCCCGCAACAGAGAAGTGTATTGTATCGCCGCTATTCACATTTTGTATATGCACCGGCAACAAAGAATTGCTTCGATATACTGTGAGAAGATTGTAGGCGGCATTTACATCGGCAGTAAATGTTATAATACTGTCGTCAATAATTTCTATATCGGCAGGAGTTTCCAATGCTGTCGGTTCCGGCGGAACGCAAACATCGCCGAAAGTATGAGTAAAACTTAAAGTGGGCCACAAGTCATGTAAGGCAAATCCACCCGAAGGTACGTCTGCTGTTTTGTATTCCACAATGCCATTATAGGTTAATGTATCACCTGTCGTTAAGGGCGCGCTTGGAGTGTATATGATTTTTGTTTTGCCTGCATCTGCAAATGTGCCTGTAAAGCTAATACCTGCCTTGCCTTTAACTTTAAGATTTGTTGCATTCATTCCATAAGCGTTGCGAAATGATGTTGCGGTATTGCCGGGCAGTCCTGTTATTGTTACGCTGACAGTTCCATCTGCTTCGGTGTGCCACGAAAAATATGCTGCACTTAAATCATCGCCGGAACAGTTGTTACCGAATGGCGGTGTTATCTTTGTAAGACAAAATTCCGATTCGCCCGCACTAACTGTGGTTGTGCAAAAAACGAACAGGAAAGACAGCAGGTAAAAATATCTGTTCATAATAAATATCTATTTATAGTTTATCTATGAAAACTTCTAAAAGTAGTTAGATGTAAGGTTGCGATACCCTCTGACACCGGAGTTATCTAACGATAATGAGGATGTCAGAGGGTGGAGCATAACGCAGCAGATGACTGCTTTTAGGAGTTTTACTTAACTATCTTAACAGTACATACACTAACACCATCCACACCCCGCAACACTGCAAAGTACAATCCCCTCGGCAAAGCTGCAAGCGAAACGGTTTTGCCCGGTGCCTTGCTCTCAAGCACCTGTATTCCGCTTATATTAAGCAATCTCACACTTGCAACATTTGAACTTACATATAAAACATCATTTACAAGATATGCTTCGAGTTTTGCTTTCCCTGCAACTTCGACCCTTACAATTTTACGCGGATAAATCGTAAACTCTCCCAATTCAACATCCGTTGCAGCGGCAAAATTTGCGCCCTCTGCGGCATCAAGAGTAACTGCATAAGTACCCACTTCAACAGGAATCGCCGCATCTCCGTTATACTTTATACTAAACAGACCTGCGCCTGTATATGGTGAGGCAAGTGTTACCTCATCTATCGGATGCTCGTTTTCATCATAGAAAATACTGTCGCTCGGAATTTCAAATAAAAGATGTGCAATGGCAAGTTCGGCTTTCGATACTGTTAAAGTACCTATTTCAAAAGTTTCGGCGGCATATTCGCTGCCTGCGGCAACCTCTATTGTTATGGCATACTCGCCTGCATTTACCGGTGCTTCCGGACTTTCATCATAAAGTATGGTTATTGCACCTATTCCGCCTGCAACAAGCGGCACCGGCTCAACACTTACCGTGTGCGCCTGTCCGTTATAAACTGCGTTTGTAATTGTTGCAATAAAATCATCTGCCGTAAGAATACCTATCGGACGCTCTACAATCCTCAATGTTCCAAGTACCATGCCCGTTGTGTCATTGAAATTTATTCCTGCCGCAGCGTCAAGAGTAACCGTGTAATTTCCCACTTCAACAGGATTTCCGGCAGCATCGTTATATTTCAGCGTGAAAGCACCTGCTTTTGTATATGGCGCAACAAGCGATACTGCTATCGAATGTCCCTGGGCGTTATAAATTATGCTGTCGGGAATTATGTATGAAATATGCTCGAGAGTAAGGTCGGCTTTGGCTACAACAAAACTGCCCAATGTTATATCTTCTCCGGTAGCGGTAAAGTTTGTTCCTTCTGCCGCGCTAACGCTTACCGTATAAGTTTTTGCATCAATCGGGCTTATATTATCGCCGTTATACTTTATGCTTAGCGTGCCCGCGCCTGTAAACGGTGATGCAAGCGATACTTCTACAGTGTGCGCACTGCCGTTATAAACAGAGTTTGCCGAAAGAATATCGTAAGACAATTTGGCTGCTGTAAGTTCGGCTTTATTGATTATGAAAGTACCCAAATGCAATCTGTAGGCGGCATTGTAATTTGCGCCTTCCGCAATACTTACGCTTACACTGTAACTGCCCGCATTAAGAACTTCCGTTGATGCCGAGTTATTGTAGAAAACAGTATCGATAACACTAAGTCCTGCCCCTGCAATAAAAGTACCGGCAGCAACCGAAACGGTCTTTGCCACACCATTGTAAGTTACGGCTGTTGTATCAAATACCAAATGTGAAGCAGTAATATCCATTTTAGATATTGTTAAAGTGCCCATTTCAAAAGTATCGGCAAGATAGTCCGAGCCCTGAGCAACGGCTATCCTTATCGAATAACTTCCTGCATTTACCTGTGCTTCCGGGCTTTCATCATAAAGTACGGTTATTCCACCTGCTCCGGCTACTTTTGCTTCGGCTGTTACCTCGTGCGCCTCTCCGTTATAAACACCGTCTGTAATTGTTGCTTCAAAATCCGTTTCAACAAGGACACCGCGTGTTGTCAAGCTCAAAGTTTCAACTGCCGAAGGATAACCGAGAGTATCAAAGGCAATTATTTCAAAGTTGTATTCGGTTTGCGCCGAAAGTCCGGTTAAAGTGCAAACAACAGAATTATCGCCATTCATATCAAAACCTGTTATGGGAAGTTTTCCGTTTACTTCACGAATACGAACATTCTTTAAGCCGTAAGTGCCTCTGTCGGCAGTTATTCTCAGCGAAGCAGAAGTATCTTTTCTTTGTTCGTCTATTACTTCCGCAAGCGTAATGTCTGCATAGTTTGCAGGAACAGGATTGGTTAAGGCGCAATTCAAGCCTGCGGTATATGTTTGCGGAGCATCTATAAAAGCGTTGGCTTCCATTATACCATCTGCTTTAGGCGCCTTCCAGACAACCGGCTGTCCGAAAGTAATAACATCACCTGCATTTAACGCAGCGTCAAAAGTTGCGGTAATAGTCGGAGTGCCTCCACCTTCATTGGTGGAAATTGTTTGCCCGCCATCGGAAGTTATGTTTTGAATTCTATCCCACACTGCCATACCGCCACTGTAATAGGGCAAGACAGTGAAATCAAGTTTCTCCGCATTCTCGCTTATGGTGAGATATACCGGCGCAGAGCCGCCTTGATTGGTGAAAAGTTTATTGCAATATTCCGAAAAACCTTCACTTAACACTCTCACGGATTTCGGAAATGCCAAGCCACCGCCGCTAATGTTAACGCTGCCGCCTGAAGAAGCTCCGCCGTCCCACATAACATAAATATCTATCGGTTTAATAATGCCGTTTTCATCGGGGGTTATTGTTGAAAGAGTTACCAATAGTCCGGGTGTTGCTGTTACTGTAAGCGCAGAAGTAAGTTTTTCGGCTTCAATGGTAAATGTTTGAACACCTGTATCAGGGCTAAACTTTACGGAGCCCTTGCTTAATCTTACTTCCGGGGAATAAGCACAGGTTGTGCCCCAAGTGAAACTGCCGTAAGAGCCGAAGTTGATAGTGGGCCAAAGTCCTGTTCCGTCTGTAAGGGCTGTCCTGTACTCAACTACTCCGTTATAGGTTATTTGGTCGCCGGGGTTTATGGTAACTTTCGGCGTAAGTATTATTTGACTCTCGTCCGCACTGCTAAGGGTGAAATAATCTCCTTCAATTCCGTTTATTGAAAATTTACTTACTTTATCATCATAGTTTCCATAATCTCTAAAACCATTATTGCGGAAATATGTTTCGGAATTGCCTGTTGCAACATCTGCATCTATACTGATAACAAGATTTCCGTCTATGGTTTCCCATGTAAATACAGCCCAATCATTATTCCCATGGTCAATAGAGCCATCCAGGGCAAAACCGCAGAATATTGACGGATATTTTGCTGCTTCAGGGTTAGTATAATTCCACTTTGCAGTATCCGAAACAATAGATGTTAAGTAAGTATCATCTCCGGACACCGACTGCACAAACAGATAGTAATTGCCCGACACGTCATAGATAAGGGTTTCACCGCTTTGCGTTACCGTTTGGCTTGCCACAAGAAAATTCTGTTCATTATAAATGCTTACTGCATAACTTCCGGCGTTTTCGTCACCGTTAAAAGTAAGCACGCGGTTTTCATCAACCTCAACATTTTCGGGTCTAAACAAGGTTGGTCCGCGAGTGCCCCAAATGTAGGTGCCGTAATCGGCAAAGTTAATAGTCGGATATAAATCAACCGGATTACCGCAGCCTCCCGGATTTGACATTGCTGTTTTATATTCAACCACTCCGTTATAACTTACTACATCTCCGGGCTTGATTACTGTCGTTTCTTTCGGCGTAAGAATTATCTGATTTATTCCGTTATTTTCTACGTCAAAATATTCGCCCGCAACACCATTTATGCTATAATTAGCCTTGTTGGCTAATCTGTTGTCATTTCTAAACTCGCCTACACCGCTTGGGCCTGCCGATATTGTTATTATAAGTTTGCCGTTTATTGTTTCAAAAGTCCAGTTTGCGGCATCCCGATTATCTGCGGCGCATGCATTGGCAGCGTCTGTTTGCGGATCTACAAGCATATTCCAAAAAGCACTCGGATATGTTATTCTGCCTGTGTTGGTGTATGTCCACTCAAATGGAGTCGATGGGTCGGAACTTGCAATATCGGGATTGTTTGATACCGCCTGCACAGTTACCGTGCCGCCAGCAACATCATATTCGAGTATATCGCCCGACACAACAGTCATGCTTGCTGCTGCAACGCCCGCACTATTCTTGATTGTTGCCAAATATCCCTCAACGTTTTCGGAAGCATTTTCGCTGTCTTCAAATGTAATTCTCCTGTCTCCGTCTATTGCTACATTTGCCGGCGCAGTTAATCTCTGACAGCGGCTGCCCCAGATATAGCCTTCCGGCGCACCTATAACGCTAAACTTGAAATTAAAAGTGTAATCACCGGCACCATTAAGCGACCATGTATTTAATCCGTTATAATCTATAACGTCACCTGCACGAAGCTCTATGCCGTCAGGTACAAATGTTTGTGTAAGGCTTCCTTCCGTAGGACCTTCTTTTGTAAACCACGGTGTTCCTTCCGGTGCAGCATGTCCGTTAATAGTAAAGTACTTCGCCAATAAACCTTCTGCCTCAGCACGAAACGTTGCTGTTGCTCCTTCTGCCTTAGGTGCAATTGTTACAATAAGTTTGCCGCCTTCGGTTTCAACACTGAAAAGAACTCCTCTGGTTTCAAATTCCTGTTTGCAAATAAGCGAAGTGCCTGCACTCGGTGCCTCATAATCGTCATTTGTAAATTCCCAGGTATAACTTGCTGAAACACCCGAACTCATAATATCCATTTCGTTGCCCATTGCCTGCACGGTTACGGTATATTCACCTGTAGGCAAGTTTTGGCAATGCAAAATTCCGCCTGTTTCGCTATTTATATTTTGAGATATTTCCAACAGAGCAGTTGCTCCTCTGTAAACCTTAACATTGTGGGTGAGAGCGGCTGCATCACCTGTATAAGTAATTGTACTGTCGGTAATGCTTATGCCGGTGGGAGTTGCAAGAAAAGTTGCTCCTGGAGTTGTGAAAGTTATTGTTTGCGGAGTTCCGATATTTCCGCTGAAATCAACCGGGGTTATATCGTAGGAATATGGAGTGAGCGGCGTAAGTTCGGATAAAGCCAATTCTTCAAAAAAGACAATTTGTTCAGCATTTGTAGTGTTATTCTTTACAATATAAAACACATCATTATCATCTGTTGCTGCAAATTCCAATGTTGCCGAAATTTGGGTTAAGTTGCTGTAATTATAAGTTGATAAAACCGGTGCTGTTACATCGCTTGGCACAGGACTGTTGGGTATGGCAGCATTATAAGCAAAGTGCGGAGTTTCCGAAAAACCACCCTCCAGGATATTCAAAAATATAGAAATGCTATCTATGCCTGAAGCCGACACCTCAGTATAACCCCAAGTTTCTATTTTGTCGTTCGACCAATTTCTAAGCTGATTTTCCACTGCGCCGTTAGTACCTGTCCAAAAACGCAGCTGGCTTTGCCAAGTCCCATCGCCATCCATTGTACTTCCGGTAAGTTTTGTCCAAGCATAAGTCTTGCCTGCAAAGGTAACAACCTTAAAATCGACTGTTGCTGTTCTTATTAACGCAAGGTTTCCCTGCGCATGTAACTCAACGTTTTTTGCAACAAATGAGCCTGTCTGTGAATAACCCACACTAAAAAGCATTACTGTAAATAATGCAAATGCTAAAATACTTTTCAACTGTTTCATATACATATATTATTTTTCGTTTATTTGCACACTTCTCCCTCTCCGCAAAAACAGATTTACTCCGCAACAACAGACCCACTTAAAAACCCTAAATTTCTTAAACCTCAAAGTTTAAGATTCTTTCTTGTATCGCCACCAATTCATATTAATTATTCCTTCGCTCGGAGCAAAGCGTATTGTCTGTTTGCCTTCACCAAGTTCAAGTGCCGGCGTTTCAATTGTTGCCCAAGTTGTGTAACCGCCGGTTTTAGGCAAATCAACTTCGCCTATTTCCTTGCCGTTTGCCATTATTTTCATTTTAGAATCAACACCGGATGCATAACGTATAACAAACTTATAATTACCTGCTAAACTATCCTGTGCTATTTGGTATTCTAACCATTTTGGCGAACGAAATTCGTTAACTTCCAAAATACCTGTTGTATCGCTGCA
The DNA here is from genome assembly GCA_031271725.1 of Bacteroidales bacterium. The sequence continues at coordinate 15,692 of JAISVE010000150.1, read as the reverse complement.
CACACTAAGACGAACACTTTGTTTATAGGTTGTTGTCCCAATATCATCTGCCATATTATTATTGCTATAATGTTCCGCAGGAATAACTTGATTATTGCCATAATGATATTCCTTATCCATAGACGAAAAATTTACATAAATTTTGCCTAAATCAGTAAATTGTCCTTTATTATTTCCCACCGGACGTAAACCGCAGGAACCCCATTTTGCAGGTGCATCAAACATAAACCATGCATAGCGTTCTATAAGCGGATCGGTTTCAAAATAATTTAACACATCGCACATCATCTGTCTTTGTTGATCTGCATTTGGGTTCATTCCGAGATCATAGCAAAACTCTGTCATCCAAATTGGCTTATTGTATTTTCTAAATCTCTCTACCATGCCTTTTAATCCGGCTGCATTAGGCATATAGCAGTGCAAAGCAAGAGCAGCGACATCATCAATTGAAACTTCCGGCTGGCTGAAAAATTCATCATACCATACTATAGGATCGGAATAACCTGCAAGTGTACCGTAATTCATTGCAGGTGCAACAATTTTCAAATTTAATTCCTGCGCTATACTTTTTAACTCACCCCATTTTGCGGCTGCCTGCGCCGGTGTCATATTTGCCTGATCGGTTAGATTTGGTTCATTATAAGCGAGAATATATTCACAGTCTGGATTTGCCTGCTTAAAACTCCTTAAGGCGTTAGCATTAACACCATTCCAGCACATCGGAAAATATTCTATTTTCGCATCTTTTGCATCCTCTGTAAACGCAGGATTAAAACCGCTATTACCCCAATTATAAGCCCAACTTACTCCATCTGCCAATACCGGAAAATCAGCAGCATAAATGGCATTAAAACCTATACCACGTTTTTTACTAACTGCCTGATTATTTTCATAAGTAACAGGGGAAGGAGGAGGAGGAGTGGGAGGAGATAATGGTGGTACTTCGGGCTCACAAGACACAAACAATGCCGTAAAGCATATTAAAAAAATGCCGTAAAAATATTTATTCATAATAAACTACATTAAAAAATGCAGGAGCAAACTTGCTCCTGCATTAAAATTAAAAATCACTTAACAGGTTTCTTATAATAAAAAATTGCGTCCATGTTTAGTTCATTACCTATAACATGCGGAATACCCATAAAGCTAAATAGATAACGACGTCCTGCTGTTGGTTCATTCAATGGCTCTGTCCAAGAGAACTTACCGGCAACCATTTCATCTACAGGAATTTCAAAATGATGCCATTCGCCATCATGGGGATAATCGCTCAAATAAATATGATCTCCGGGACAACTTGTAGTCGGACCCAAATAGTATTTTTGATCCGGTCCTTCACTATGAACGATAATACTGTGACCCGCATTTGGTTGATTTGTCGGACTCTTAATTGCAAAATGTAAATAATAGCCACCTTCCATAACAGGAGATAAATCAGGTACCGTTTCAAACTCCGAAAGAACAGCAACAATACCACCACCGTTCCAGCCTTCATCAAAATTTTGTGGTGGATCCATATGACTGCCATTTGAAATATTTGCAGAAATCCATGCTGAGGGTTCACCCCAAGAATTTATACCTAAACGATCTACAAACTCTAAAGTTTGTCCTGCAGGCCAAATATCATAATCGCGCAACATGGTGGGTTCTGCTACTTTGTAGCTCAAGGATGCCTCACTTACAGCATCCATATAAATAATGTAAAAGTTGCTGCCGTTTACAATACTATCCGGCAAATTAGATTGCATAATACAACGTGGGTCAGCAGGATTAAAATCACAGAAACAAGCAGGATCTTCTTCAAAAGTACAATCCGAGCAGCGCGGATCATTGGGGTTTTCCTTGCAAAAACAGTCTTTATCTTTCTCATAAGTACATTTTCCACCGCAACTTGTTGCGACCAAAGCCACTGCACCAATAAGTGCTAACATAATAAATAATTTTTTCATAGTAGTATTATTTTTAGTTAATTATTAATAATTATTTAAGTATTACAGTACTATTTTGTGTACTTCTACTGCTCCGGAATTTGTCCGTATTTTCAGGATATATGCTCCCTTGCGTAAATTGGTAACATTAGCTGAGTTGGTATTTTTCACTTCCAATACTTTTTGACCTGCAACATTATACAAAGTCATATTAGCTGGTAATGTGTTGCCTTTTGCAGACAGAACACCATTTGTGCAGTAAACTTTGAACTGTGAGTAGCTTGCAACACCTTCTATTGCAGTTGTATCTATTGGGATTTCAATATCAACACCTGTTCCTATTTCGTGAAGAATAGGCTTGCCTGCATTTTCGCCTTCCGTAATGTTCAAGTTGGGCGAAACATAATGAGTCCAGTCGCCGGTAGGTGCTATAATATATCCCAAATCAAGCGTTAAAATTTTACCTTCTTCCCAACCCGGAATTTCGCTCGCAGGTATCTGTAAAACATAAACCGGAGTTCCGTTAGTTTGATCCAGTCCGGCAGGTTTCCATTCTTTTACGGAACCATCGCCTACCCATGCTCCGTCAATAGATATTTTAGCATAGGCATCGCCAAAACCAAGTTCATCGGTTGAAGTACCTTCTATTACTAATTCGGTAAGTGAACGGCTGTCTAATTTAAAAGAGTTGTTATTAGCAATACCTTCCGTAACAAATACAGGTTCTTCTGAATAAAGAGTAACATTTTTTACTTCGCTGCGGTTGCCCGAAAAATCTATCGCATATACTTTTAAGTTATAATCGGTAGAATCTTTAAGTGCAAACGTTACCGTATCCCAAAAGAATATTTCCAATAAGTCATTATTAAGATCTTCTATATAATAGTATAAATTGGTAGAAGCATCTGTTGCAGAAAGCGCAAGTGTTACTGCTGATGATGTTTGATTGAGAACTTCCGGAGTTGCAAGTGCGGGAGCGGTTACATCTTCTGCATCAGCACTGTTATTTTTTGTGTAATCATAGCTAAAATCAGCAGTTTCAAGGAAAACATAATCTTGAGTACCTTGGAAAAATGTAATTATGCCGGGGTTGTCAAAAGGCACAACTGTTGTTGAGCCATAAGTTTGTTGCGTTCCGGCAACACGCCCTGTTAGCTGATTTTCTGTCCATTTCAAATCACCTCCTGAATTTCCCGAATCCGTATAATAACGATATTGAGAAGCCCAAGGATCACCTAAAATCGTTCTTCCTGTTAAATTAGTCCAAGCCCAAGTTTTTTGTCCTACTGTTACTACCTTGAAATCCAAAGTAGAAGCATTAGCTTCCACTGAGTCCGTAGGTTTTCCATCTCTAAGTCCATACATAGGCACTGCATTACCCATTATTGAGCCCATATCAATTCCTTTATAGCCATCACAAAGGGTAAAGTTTGAAATTTTGATATTGCAGGAATCTGTCCAAGCAAAGTCAAAAAGTAATCTCTGGAAAGGATGAACACCGGCAGGAACTGTAGTAAGTCCACTAATTGTATGTGTGCCGGCAGGCAAATCTACAACATCGGCTGCCAAACAAATCGTGCCATCATCAGCTTTCTTAAATTGTAAAGTTAAAGTTCCTATTTTCACATCTGTTTCAATGTCATAGGAATAAAAATATACTTTCTCAGCACCGGCATCACCTAAGTTCTGCAAAGTAGTTGCATCAAAAAAGAACTGTGACTGCCATTTATCCGTTGTTGCATGAGAAAAAGAAACAGAAAATACTCCTTCCGCATAGCTTGCAGTATAATCTTCACTCGTACCCCAATTCGGTGCATAAAGAGCTGTGTCAAATTCAAAATTACCCATAGCCGACACAACGTTTGTTCCATCGCAAAACCATTGTTGCGCATTCACGTTTCCTGCTATCAAAAAAATGATAGACAAAACAATACTTTTAAATAGATTTTTTTTCATAGTTTTGTTGTTTTAAAGGTTTATAATTTAGTTTGTTAATATTATCTTATGTATTTCTTCCTGTCCCGATTTTGTTTGTATTTTCAGAATATATGCTCCCTTACGCAATGCGGAAACATTAGCCGAGTTAGCATTGTCCGCTTCCAATACTTTCTGCCCTGTAATGCTGTATAAAATCATCCTGGCAGGCAACACATCACCTTTTACGGATAAAACACCATTCGCACAATAAACTTTGAACTGCAAACGGGATGCAACCGAAATATCTTCCATTTTAGACGCAGAAGTTCCGGGTCCGTAAAATTCTTCGCCGTTATCGCCTCTTTGATATAGCCTTAAATAATCAACATACATTTTTGCTTCATAATTGTTTGAAGCATTTAATGCCGTTACTTCATTTATATTGTGGATGCCCGGATAATTGCCTCCGACTGCCATATTAAATAGAACGAAAAAGGGTTTATGGAAATAACGGCCTACCTGTCCTTCTGCCGTACCGCCGCTTTGGGGAATATCCATTTTTACGTATGGCTCCGTATCATTGTCAAGGTACATGCTTATTGCATTTTCGTCCCAAATCATGGTGAACAAATGAAAACTGTCCTGTAAACTGTAATCATTTGTGCGGGACATTCCCCAATTAGGATGGGGCCAACTTTCTCCCCAATGAAAATGTCCGCCGAATAACCTGTCTTGTGTGCCTGCTGCGATTCCGTCTGCATGCCCCATTTCCATAATATCAATTTCGCCACACTTGGGCCAGCCTACTTCCGAAAAATCATCTCCCATCATCCAAAACGCGGGCCACAAACCGTTTGCCGTTGGAGGAAGTTTAATGCGCCCTTCTATCTTGCCATACTTAAACCTCATATTGGACATTGTCTGCAATCTACCCGAAGTAACTGTTTTGCCGCCAAAATCTTCTTTTCGAGTAGTGATAATAAGGCAGTTTTCGCCTGAAGCCGGCTCTACACCTACGGACACATTCTCTCTGCGGTAATACTGTAATTCCTCATTACCCCCGCCGTCTCCGTTCACTTCTATATTCCATACCTGCTCGTTCAATTGAGAGCCGTCAAATTCATCCTGCCATATTAAAGTATAGCCTTGCTGTGCAGTTATGCTGCCTGCAATGCCCGCTATCAGTGTTATTATGGCAAATGTTTTTCTCATTGCTTAGTTATACTTGCTCTGTGCTCACCTTGCGCATTATTTCCATTTGTCGTTTTGTTCAAAGCCCGACAAGTCAATTTCGTACTGCGGCAAGGGGAAATATTCGTTTCTGTCTTTAACAAAGGTGCTCATTGCATTTTGAACTTCCTGTGTTTCGCCTGCCTTATATGCATCCATTGTTTCCTTTGCTATACCCCAGCGTACAATATCAAACCACCTGTGTCCTTCCATAGCAAGTTCAACCCTGCGCTCATGACGCAAGGCAAGGCGAATGCCATCCTGACCGCCTAAATATGCCCCATAAGGAAAATCGGGTAATTGAGTAGAAGGGTCGGCACATTCGTTTCTACGCACAGCACGCAAGTCATTAAGTATTGTTGTTGCTGTTCCCAAATCACCGCTTTCGTTGCAAGCCTCTGCATACATAAGGAGTACGTCCGCATAACGGATAAGTTTTATATTTATTGGAGCACGTGTGGCGTGTCCATCCCAAATTGAATTACCTGCAGAATCTATTAGGGCATATTTGCGAGAAAGATAAGGACAACCTAAATATATTTCTTCGGTAGGATTACTCATAAGAGATGTCGGAATATTTAATATTGACGCTTCACGTCTTGCGTCGCCTGCTTCAAATTCATCATACAAATTTTGCGTAGGTTTATTAAAGCCCCATCCTTCAGACGTAGTTGCACCCATTTTAGGAAAATTTGTAGAGCGTGAACGTGTTAAAATGGTCGTGAAAGTGCCTCTTGTACCGCCAAAATGAGGATTAAAAGTACCATAGTCACTACTTGCTTCTTCACTATACTGTATCTCAAATACCGACTCCTTACCGTTTTCGTTATAGACGCTAAAGTTATCTGCATAAACAGGCTCCAAGTTATACTCACCGTCATTAATTATCACTTCACCCCACTTTTTTGCTTCTGTCCAGTTTTGACGATATAAATATACCTTTAACAACATTGCCTGTGCAGCACCCTTTGTTGCTCTCCCAATATTATCAGGATTTGCTTTGGTATCTGCCAAAGTCCATAATTTACTCTCGGCATCTAACAAATCGGCAATTATGGTATCGTAAATTGTTGTTACACTTGCTTTAGGCTGTTTCCATTCGGCAGATGATCTTATTGTTACCGTAACAAGCGGCAATTCTTGGAAAATCCTTACAAGACGAAAATAATATAAGGCACGCAAGAATTTTGCTTCGCCAAGCAAACGTGTTTTTACTCTTTCATTCATTATAGTGTCCGTAGCCATTTTGGGAATTTCCTCCAGTGCCAAATTACAGCGTGCTATACCCTGATAATTCATTTGATAAATATCAAGCAGAATAGCATTATTGTTAGACACTCTAAAATTATCAAATTCATAAGCAGCAGCCATATCACTAACATTCTGTCCGCCTTTTAGAGCATCATCGGAAGCAATATCACCAATCCACCATTCACTGCTGTAAGTTGAGCCATACTCCCATTGTAAGGGACTATATGCGCCATTTATTACCTGTATTGCCGCTTCTCCTCCACTTGCAAAAAAATCCTCAAGACCAGGACGCGCCGGTTGCGGTTCGCCAAGCCATTTGCTGCAACTTGTTATGCCTGTTATTGCACTCAAAAAAATTATATAAAATATCTTTTTCATATTGTGTAGATTTAAGGAATTAAAAATCAAGATTTAAGCCAAATAAAAATGTCCGTGCCTGCGGATAGTTACCGTAATCAACTCCACTGCCAACTTCCGGATCATAACCGCTGTATTTTGTTATTGTAAAAAGATTACTTGCCGAAGCATAAAATCTAAGCCTGTCTATATGTGCCTTTCTCGTTATGTTTTGCGGCAAAGTATAGCCGAGTTGCAAATTTTTAAGACGGAAATAGGCACCGCTTTCGATAAATCTGCTTGAAGTATAAAAGTTAACAGCATTACGCGGGTTGGGTATTGTACCGTTTGGGGTAGAAGGTGTCCAGGCATCACGCATAACAGTGCTCATAATCGACTCGTTACCTGCCCCTTCTAACTGATGACGCTGTGCATTGTATAATTCATTGCCGTAAACACCCTGCATAAATATCTGCAAATCGAAACCGAAGTATTCAAAAGATGCATTTATACCGTAACTTAACCATGGAAAGGGATTGCCAAGCGGCTTGCGGTCATCATCATTAATTTTTCCATCTCCGTTAAGGTCTAAATATTTTGCATCGCCGGCACGGTAAGTTCCCGGGGTTTCTGCGTGTAGATACTCATTTGCCTCGGCATCTGTTTTATACATTCCCAAATATTCATAACCATAATAAGTATAAAGCCCTAACCCTATATCACTAATAACACGATCGCCATAAACAGGATAACCGCCATTTAATTTGATAAGTTCATTCTTAATAAAACTTATATTACCGCCTATAGAATAGTGAAATTTATTTTTACTATCCTGCCACTGTAATTGAAGTTCGATACCATCATTACGCACCGAACCTACATTCGCCAAAGGAGCAAACAGGTTGCCTGTATATGCGGGTGCAATTATAGATAAAAACATATCCTTCGTTGTGCGTCTAAAAGCATCTACAGTACCCGAAAGACGATTCCGCAAAACTGCCCAATCTACAGCAGCATTCCACTGTTCGGTAACTTCCCATCTGCCGTCAAGATTAACCCAAGTATTTACAGAGGCACCGTATAAGGAATTTTGTCCATCGGCAATTGATCCGTTTTTTTGTACATAAACACCATTCTGCCCAAAAACATAACCTGAAAAATACATACCCGAATTTATACCTTGTATAAAAGCACTTGAACCAACGCTATTTTGGTTACCAAGTTGCCCCCAACCAATTCGCAGTTTAAGTTCATCCAGCCCTCTTACATCTTCCATAAACTTTTCCTGACTTATACGCCAACCTATCGCAGCCGAGGGAAAATAGCCCCATCGATGCCGAGGAAATTTACTTGAGCCATCAGCACGAAAGTTTACTGTTATAAGATAACGGTTATCATAAGCATAATGAAAACGCCCCAAAAATGAAACCATACGAGTACGGTCAACACCATCTCCGGGTGGATTTGCAGTATCGTATTTTGTTGTTTGCGATACATACCAGTTTTCAGGCTCAGGAACAAGAATTACCGAACCGAAAACACCCACGTTATAATAATTATACTCCTCTAAAGTATGCCCTGCCATAACAGAAAAAGAATGTTTCTTTATGTCTTTGCTATAGGTTATTATATTTTGATTTGCTATTGTATAATAACGTGATAGACCACTTGACACAAAGTTTTCTTGCCGCTTGTCATAAGAGGAAAATTCGTAGGCATCGCCAAAAGAACGGTTGCGCAGCAATGAAAAGTCCAAACTTACAGACGAACGGATAGACAAACCCTTTATTGGATTTAAATCAAGGTAAACATCACCTACAACTCTATCCGTATAATCCATCGGGTGATTCATTTCTACCATTGAAAATGGATTGGTCACATTCTTAAAGTTTGATGCAGCAGAAGGTTGTCCGCTAAGATCTTTACCGGCATTGTTTATCGAACCGTCAGGGTAATGGGTGGGATCCCAAGGTGCCATTGCTAAAGCGGCAGTAAGTACGGACGCACCGGCACTACCGCTATTATTGGGAGCATTTCGGTAAGTTGACCACATATAGGTTATATTCTCACCCACCGTTAGCCATTTCCTTATTTTGTAAGAAGTGTTCGCACGTATTGTAAGCCTTTTATAATACGAGCCGATAATGGTTCCCTGTTGGTCAAAGTAGCCTGCACTAAAAGCGTACTGCTTGGTTTCATCCCCTCCATCAAAAGAGACATTATAACTTTGTATAGGTGCGTTTTTTACAAATACTTCGTCTTGCCAATCTGTTTCTTGTTTTGAATAATTAAAACTTGTAGCTGTAGGATAATATGAGGAAGTGCCGAGACGATACGCTCTTAACCAAGTGTTAAAGCCCCTTGTATTAAATATATTCATTTCAGATACTACTTCTCCAAGATTAACTAATGTTTTTGCAAACTCTCTCGCTTGCATAACATCCAACTTTCGCCAACGGCTTTGAATACCCGCATAAGCATCAATAGAAATTTTGCCTTTTTGCTGAGTACCTTTTTTAGTTGTAATTATAATAACACCGTTTGCACCACGCGAGCCGTAAATAGCAGCTGCAGACGCATCTTTTAGAAGTTCGGTGCTTTCAATATCGTTGGAATTCAAAAAATCAATATTACTCAATATTATACCATCTACCACATAGATAGGATCGCTATTATTAAGCGTACCGATACCACGAATACGCACCGTTGCCGCCGCACCAGGCTGTCCCGAATTGGCATTTACGGTAACACCTGCCGCACGTCCCTGCAAGGCTTGCGTCAAGTTTGCAGACGGCGACTTTTTCAAGTCATCGCCTTTAACCGATGCCACCGCGCCGGTAACGTCACTCTTTCTCATTGTGCCGTAACCCACAACAACAACTTCGTCCATTGTTTTTGCGCCTTCCTGCATCGAAACATTTATGCTGCTGCGTCCATTTATCGGCTCTTCCATATCGTCCATACCCAGAGATGAAAAAATAAGGGTTTCGTCAGACGATACCTGTATGTCGTAGTTACCGTTAACATCGGTTACTACGCCTATAGACCTTCCCTTTATTGTAACGCTTGCACCTATTATTGCTTCACCTCTGTTATCGGTTACAGTACCCTTAACGGTGATTTGCGAAGAATTTTGAGCTGCAGACGGCAGCAAGAATGTTGCTGTTACAAGCAATATACAGCAACATAGCGTTAGTAGTTTTCTTGTTCGATACATTGTACTGAATGTAAGTTTGTTAATTTTGAAACCCCTAAATTACTAAAATATTTATAAAAAACAAAAAATAGTCAATAATTCAATTTCATGTATTTTGCAAATTCCACATCTTTCCTAACCCATCGACATACATATTTTTATCGTACCTTTGTAAAATATGAGTAATAAAATTGTTTTAAGCGGAGTGCGCCCTACGGGCAATTTACATTTGGGAAATTATTTTGGTGCTTTACGCAACTTTGTGCGTATGCAAGAGGACTATAAATGCTACTTTTTTATAGCCGATTTACATTCCTTAACTACCCACCCCGCGCCTGAGGATTTGAAACGCAATGTGCGTAATATCCTTGCGAATTATTTGGCTTGCGGTATTGACCCTGCCAAGTCGGTTATTTATGCACAAAGTGCCTTACCGGAAACAACTGAATTATACTTATATCTTAATATGCTTGCCTCGCTTGGTGAACTTTCGCGTTGCACCTCTTTTAAGGATAAGGCAAGGGATAATCCGTCAAACATAAATGCAGGACTGCTTACCTACCCTACTCTAATGGCTGCGGATATTCTTATCCACAAATCCGATTACGTGCCCGTAGGAAAAGACCAATTGCAACATTTGGAAATGACGCGCGACTTTGCAAATCGTTTTAACTCAATGTATAAAACGGACTATTTTAACGAGCCTCAGGCATTTAATTTCGGTGAAAAAGCACTTAAAGTTCCCGGACTTGACGGCAAGAGTAAAATGGGTAAGAGCGAGGGTGAGATGAACGCGATTTATCTTTCTGATACGGATGAAGCAATTCGTAAGAAAGTAATGCGTGCCGTTACCGACAGCGGGCCAACTGCCATAAATCAGGAGAAGCCGGAAGTTATCGACAATCTGTTTTCGCTTGTTCGTTTGATAAGCGGTGAAGACACTTTCGCATATTTCAACGAACAATACAACAACATGGCCATTCGTTACGGCGACATGAAGAAGCAACTTGCCGAAGATGCAATAAAATTTGTTGCTCCTTTCAGAGAACGTATTGTTGAATTATTGGCGGACAACACTTATCTGGACAAAGTACTCGCAGAGGGCGCATTGCTTGCACGCGAAAGCGGCAGCAAGACTATTAAAGAAGTTAGGGAGATTATCGGACTCTAACTTTTTTTGCCTATACAAAAAGTTTTAAAACTTCAAAGTTCAAGGCATGCGAACGCAGTGCTGAAAGGAGCGTACTTGAGTACGTGACCAAAGCACAAGTGAAGCATAACGCAGAAATTTGAAGAATTTAGAACTTTTTAAGGTACCGGGTCGTAACCACTCCCACCCCACGGATGACAATGAGCAATCCGTTTCAACGCAAGCCATACCCCCTTAAACACACCATGTTTTTCTATAGCTTCGGCGGCATAAGCGGAACAAGTCGGAGTATATCTGCATGCGGGCGGAAAAAACGGTGAAATGCAGTATTGATAAATTTTTATCAAGCCTATTAAAAAAAATTTCGCTACCCGTTTCATATACTTGCTATCTTCTTTAAGTGGAAATTTAACATTGTCCTGATGTCGGCAAAAGGAACAGAGGCAGAGCCATTATAGATAAAGGCAATATCTGCAATAACAGCACCGAGAATATATTTTTCAAGACGGTATGCTTCTCGTATAAGACGTTTTACCCTGTTTCTATCTGTTGCTCTTTTTAGATTTTTTTTGGGAACGCTGATAAGCACTCTGCTGACGGCACACACTTGCAGTCCCTGCCCCTCCTCACGCACCAAGCAAACACAACGCAAAGTATTTCCCTCAATACTGCGGGAAATACGCTTGCCTTTTGCAAACAAAACATCTATGTCTTTTTCGCTGCAAAGACGTTCTTTCTTTGAAAACCCGAAACGCAACATCATTAACGCTTCTTTTTGTTTCTCTTTTTTTCTTCTATCACTTTTAATGCAAAAATCCTGTCTGTCTTTTGCTTTAAAGAAATATCATTAATTCTTCGCGAAGTTACAGAAGTAGTTTCCTCTATTTTTTGTTCTCTCTGTTTGCAAAATTTTTCCTCTATTGCCGCCAAATTACCACCAAAGCGTTGGTAGTCGGTGATGAATTCGCTTAATGCACTTGTCATGGAGTTTGAAGTTGGAGTAGGAACAGGCAGAGATAATCTCAAGCCACTCTCCTTAACGGCATTCCATACTGTTTTTCCAAATGCTGCAATTAACCGATCTTTTTGTTGGTATTGGGGAAAGTTGGATATTATAGATTGTACGCCAACCGGAGAAAACAAAACAATCATATCATATTTTTCAATATCTATCTCCTTAGATATTTTGTCCGGAACTGTACGATATAGAATTGCTTTTGTAAATGTGATATTAGATTTTTCAAGAGCCACTAAAAGATCTGATGTGCTTTCTTCAGACAATGGAAATAAAAAATTTTCGCGTTTATGTTTACGTATCAAGTTCATTAAACCATCTGTTGTTTGGTCGCCAAGAAAAAATTTACGTTTTCTGAATGTAACATATTTCTGCGCATAATAAGCAATACTCTCAGATATGCAAAAATATTTAATGTCAATAGGAAGTTTTATATTCAGTTCATTAACAATTCTAAAATAATTATCGGCTGCGTGACGGGAATTAAAGATTACAGCCTTATGTGATAATATATCTATGTTTGATTTTTTAAATTCCGCAACCGGTATTTTTTCGATTTTTATAACTTTCTTAAAAGTTATATTGAGATTAAATTTATCAGCAAGTTCTTTATATGGAGATTTCTCGTAATCAGAAGGCACCGGCTGAGATATCAGGATGTTTTTAATTGTTCTAATCGGCTGCATATAAAGTGATTATCTTACTCAAAATTAGAAACGGTAAAATTTTGAGGGTGCAAAGGTACAAAAAAATATGCAATACGGAAAATTTTGTAAGTTGCCTGCCCATTATTACCGAACGCAATAGAGAGAGTAACCAAGTTATTATCAACAAGAAAATAAGTATTTGAAACATGATATCCGAAATATAGTTCGGCAAACAAATTGCCAAAAGCATAATAGGGAAAGAAGTAAACAGAAAGAGTAAACCATTTATCTGATAAAACTGCAACACACTTTTGCCGAACGCTGCTTCGCCAAACAAAGAAGATATTCCTATTAAAAAAAGACGCTCAATAAAGTAGCATAATGCCACAAGCAACAAACACCATAACAAGCCGATTTCAGAAGGAAAAAACTGAATAATTTTTCTATTTAATATTTCATACAGGAGAAAAGAGAAATTGCTTATTATAAGCAGGGATACTACAATGCCGGAAGTTGAATAGTTCTTAATTTTTACAAACTTGCGAAAAGATATTTCTTCTGCAAAAACAGCCGTAACAACTCCTGAATTTTTCTGTAAAAAATAAACATATATTCCTAAAAGGAAAAGTAAAAAAACGTAAAAAAAATTTACTCCTTGCTGAATATGGGGCACTATTTCCATTTATTGTTTAGTAAGATTTTGAAAAATAGTCTCAAGTTTTTGATCTAATTCATTCTTTGCTTTATCGGCAGCAACAACACCTTTATTAAGTATCACAACCCTGTCGCAGACTGCTTCTACTTCCTGCAATATATGGGTTGATAACAATACTGTTTTATTTTTCCCCAACTCACGTAATAAATTGCGGATTTCCTCAAGTTGATTTGGGTCAAGCCCTGATGTGGGCTCGTCTAAAATAAGCACGTCAGGATTATGTACAAGTGCCTGTGCAAGCCCAAGCCGCTGGCGGTAGCCCTTTGAAAGTGCACCCGCTTTTTTATTTGCTTCATCACCGAAATTTACCATTTCAATAACTTCCGCAACCGCTTTTTTTACTTCACTTTTATCTAAATAAATTCCTGCAACAAAAGAAAGGTATTCTCTAACGTACAGGTCAAGATACAGAGGGTTGTGTTCGGGTAAATAGCCGATATGTTTCTTTACCTGTATTGCCTGCGTTAGCGTATCGTAACCGCAAACAGATGCCTTTCCTTCATCCGGCACAATATACCCGCAGAGTATTTTCATCAGGGTTGATTTGCCTGCTCCGTTTGGTCCGAGCAGCCCCACAACTCCTTTTTCCGTGATTGATAAAGATGTATTGTCAAGGGCTTTTCTGCCTTTCTTGGAATAACTTTTACTTAGGTTTTCAACTATTATGGACATCTTGAAAATCGATTACGGCTTTAAAATTTTATTATACTCCTGTTTGTTTTCCAATATTTCAATTGCCTTTGAAACTGTTTTGTCGCCTGACAGTTCCGACTGCGCCCTTCCTTCTTGATAATAATAGCGGGCAATAATTTCGTCACGCAAAAAGCGTTTTATTTCCGTTTTATTTTTGTCTAAATCGCCCTTTTTTGTATCTATTATTTTGTTGCGCAAATTCTCTAATTCTGTCGAAATATCATTATATACGCCTGTTTCCTTTGCTACTGTTTCTAATTCTTCAACACTTCTTTCTTCAGGTAACTTGTAGGAATAGCCCGTGTTCTCTGCATAAATTTTAAATTCGTTGTACAATTCGTCAGATACTTGAAAGTCTTCAACCTTGCCTATTTCCTTATGCTTTGCGCGGTAATCAGTCGCAAAGTCAAAAATAATATACTTTGACGCCACGCTTTGCAACACGTCACTGAATATGCCTGCTTCAATTTCCACATCAGGCTCAATGCCATCGCCGTCATAAACAGTGCGCCCGCCTTTGGTTTTATATGCCGTGCGTAAAGAATCGGGAATTTTATTTGCCTTTCCTTCGCTGTCACGGTGGAAATAATCAACTGCCTGTACACAGCGTCCGCTTGGAATGTAGTATTTGGATATGGTAATTTTCAACTGTGCGTTATAAACAAGCGGCAGTATATTTTGCACAAGCCCCTTGCCGAAAGTGCGCTCACCTACCACAACTGCGCGGTCGTAATCCTGCAATGCGCCCGATACGATTTCCGATGCGGAGGCGGTCATTCTGCTTGTGAGAAACACTATGGGAATTTTTGTATCTATCGGTTCCGTAGTCGTATAAAAAGTGGCGTTTTTATCCGCAACTTTTCCCTTTGTACTAACAACAGGAACACCTTGCTGATAAAACATATTTACGATTTTTACCGCTTCATTCATTAAACCGCCGCCATTGTAGCGCAAGTCAAAAACGAGGGCATTCATTCCCTCTGCTTTCAGTTTATCAAAATGTTTTTTTACTTCATCGGTGGCACTTTGTGTGAAGCCGTCCAAGCGGATATATCCGATATGCTTGTTAAGCATTCCCGAATAAGTTACATTGTTTATTTCTATTTCCCGCCTCACGATTTTTACCGATATTGGTTTTTCTACATCCTTGCGTTCTATTTCCATCTCCAAAGTTGTACCTGCCTGCCCCTTTAGCAATGCACTTACATCTTCTACATTTCTGCCTTTTGTGCTTTCACCGTTAATGGATATAATTTTATCTCCGGGTTTTAAGCCTGCTTCATCTGCGGGAAAGCCTTTGTAGGGATCTGAAATATAAACATTGCCGTTGCGATAATGTACTGTTGAGCCGATGCCGCCGTAATGACCGAGGGTTAGCATCCGGTAATCCTCAATGTTTGCTTCAGGAATGTAAACCGTGTAAGGGTCGAGTGAACGCAACATGGCATCTATTCCGGTTTTTATAATTGTGCCCGGCTGCACTTCGTCAACATAATTTTGTTCTACGAGTTGATAGATTGTTGTTAAAATTTCTATGTTCTTTAGAATTTCAAAATTTTTGTTGTCCGAAAAATCTCTTTGCTGCGCTCTTGCCGGCGTAGTTGCCGTTATTGC
>JAISVE010000041.1 GCA_031271725.1 Bacteroidales bacterium | reverse complement strand
AGAAGATTTTGACGGCGGGGTTCACACTTACTCTATGAATGTTCCGTTTTCCGTAAGTTCCATTACGCTTAATGCAGAGGCTGCTGCTGCGGGCTCTACGGTTGAGGGCGTTGGCACTTGTGATTTGAATGTGGGATTGAATGTGTTTATCATTACTGTTACTGCCGCCGATGGGGTTTCGACTATGACTTATTCGATTGGCGTTACTCGCGATAATATGCCTGTGGGGGTTGAAGGGCTTGCTGCTGCTTCGTTTGACGGTGGGCTTCGTTTCAACAATCCTGTTACTGACGGACAGTTGAGGTTGTTCGGTTTTGATCCTGCGTCTGCCGTTGAGATTTACGACCTCAACGGGCGCAAGATGTACGAAAGCCGCAGCGGTAGCGATGTTATTTCTGTTGCCGATTTAACGCGCGGGGGGTATGTTGTGAAGAACGGCAAGCAAATTGCAAAACTCGTGAAGCAGTAGTATATTTTTTTGTATCTTTGCAATAGAATAGCGAAAGGAACTTGTTTAAGTCGCCGCTGCCCCGAGAGGACTACGATTAAAACCTCAGGATTGGGAGCCAAGCTCTGTCGGAACGTAGATTGTCGATAGCAAAAGATGAGGGTGGCTCTTTTGAAAAACAAGTTCCTTTCATTTTTTTTGCCACAGCAAATCTGCTTCTTTGAAATCGCCTTTACGTTTTATAAATGCCGTTTTCACTTCGTAAAATTCTTTTTTGAGAGCAAAATTTAATTCTATAGCAACTATTTCCGGCAAACCATTCCATTTAGTCAGTAACAGAGAATTCCCTGTTCCTTTATAAATTCTATTGTAGTTTTTAATTAGCATTTCTACAAATTCAAGTGGAGTATAGCCAATTGAATCGAGTTGTTGAGCGTGTTTAATAAAAATGTGTTTAATGCAGTTTTGTGTGATATAAATATCAGCAGCTTTTCTGTGTATTATTTTAGCGATAGGCTGATTTAATCTGCCTATTTTGTAGATGTGCTTTTGGTCTTGGATTTTTTGTTTCATTTTGTCATTATTTGTTTTTTGCAATACCCCTCTATATAAATAACGTTTTGAGTTCCAAAAAAACAATAAAAGTTTTTAACAGCAAGTTGCATCCGGCTGTTATATAATGTGTTTCATGTAAAGGGAGTTTATACGGGGAGTGCGGGTAAATTATTATCTTTGCAGGTTATGCGAGGGGCGTTAGGGATGGAGCGGTTACCCCGCAGCCCGCGAGCGTTAGCAAAGCGGGCGAGGAGTATGAGCGAGAGCCCGACCCTTTGGCGCATAGCGGCAAAGGGGAACGCTAAAAAAAGATTATGGAAGAAATAAAATACGATAAGGAGTCGATTAGAACGCTTGAGGGGAGTGAGCATATTCGCCTGCGTCCGGGGATGTATATCGGTAAACTTGGCGATGGCTCAAGTCCGGATGACGGGATTTATGTGTTGCTGAAGGAGATTATCGACAATTCGATTGACGAGTTTATGATGGGTTGCGGCAAGGTGATTGAGGTGCAGATTAAGGATAGCAGAGAGGTTTCGGTGCGCGACTACGGGCGTGGCATTCCGCTTGAAAAGGTTGTGGATGCGGTTTCGATAATGAATACCGGTGCCAAATATGATTCGCGTGTGTTCAAGAAGTCGGTGGGGCTTAACGGGGTTGGCTCCAAGGCGGTGAATGCCTTGTCTGTTTCTTTTGTGGTGGAGAGTATTCGTGAGGGTGAGAAAAAACGTGCTGAATTTGCTGCGGGAAAACTTGTGCGCGAATACGACATTGTTAAGACAAAAGAGAAAAACGGCACTTATATTTCTTTTGTTCCCGATGAGGAACTTTTTCCGTCATACCGCTATATTACGGAGTATGTGGAGAAGATGTTGTGGAATTATTGTTATCTGAACGAGGGTTTAACGATAAATTACAACGGTGTGCGATTGGTGTCCAAGAATGGTCTTGTTGATTTGTTGGACAATGAAATTGACGGCACGCCTCTTTACCCTGTTGTGCATATAAAAGATGAGGATTTTGAGTTTGCTTTTACGCATTTGGATACGCAATACGGTGAGGAATATTTTTCTTTTGTGAACGGGCAGCACACTACTCAGGGCGGCACGCATCAGGGTGCGTTCAGGGAAGCGTTTGCGCGTACTGTGAAAGAATTTTACAAGAAGGATTACGATACGCAGGATGTGCGTACTTCGCTTGTTGCGGCGATAAGTATCAAGGTTGTGGAGCCTGTTTTCGAGAGTCAGACAAAGACGAAGCTCGGCTCGATTTATATGGAGAAAGACGGCGAGACAGTTCGCAATTATATTTTTAATTCGGTAAAGAAAAATTTAGATAATTACTTGCATATTCATTCCGATGTGGCGGAGGCTCTGTTGAAGAAAATTCAGCAGAGTGAGAAGGAGCGCAAGGAGATGGCAGGCTTGGGCAAGGCGATACGCGAGCGGATTAAAAAAACTTCGCTGCGCAATGAAAAGTTGCGGGATTGCCGTTTGCATTACAACGAGAATTACAAGAATGAAAAGGATGAGGAGCGCAGGCTTTCCACTACTCTTTTTATTACTGAGGGAAATTCTGCAACGGGCTCTATCACCAAGATTCGCGATGTGAATACGCAGGCTGTTTTTTCTTTGCGTGGAAAGCCGCTTAACAGTTACGGCTTGGGTAAGAAAGTTGTTTACGAAAACGAAGAGTTTAATTTGTTGCAGGCGGCGTTGAATATCGGCGAAGAGTTGGAAGGTTTGCGTTACAACAATATTGTTATTGCCACTGATGCCGATGTTGACGGGATGCACATTCGTCTTTTATTGCTTACGTTCTTTCTACAATTTTTTCCGGATGTTGTTAAGCAGGGACATTTATACGTGTTGCAAACGCCGTTGTTCCGCGTGCGGAACAAGTTGCGCACTGTTTACTGTTACAGCGAGGAAGAGAGGGTTGCGGCGTTGAAGGAGATTGGGAAGGCGGCAGAGATTACGCGCTTTAAGGGGCTTGGTGAAATTTCGCCGGACGAGTTTAAGTTGTTTATCGGCGCGGACATTCGCCTTGATCCTGTTATTATGAAGAAAGACCATAATGTACGAGAATTGCTTACTTTCTATATGGGTAAAAACAC
>JAISVE010000091.1 GCA_031271725.1 Bacteroidales bacterium | reverse complement strand
TAATCCGTAATTGTCGTCTATATGCAAAAAGCCGCCGCCGATAAGGTATTTGCGCAGGTTTTGCGCTTCTGCCATGCTCATTACAACGTTGCCGTGTCCTGTCATGTGTACAAGCGGGTAGTTGAAGATTTGTGCGCTGCCTACATCTACTGTTGCGGGGCTTGGGTTTAATGTTGTGCTAAGTGCCTCGTTGCAGAATTTTGTTAAATTCGGAAGTGATGTGGGATTTGCGTACCAGTCGCCGCCACCGCTGTACTTAAGCAAGGCAAGAGCGGTTTGTTGCGCTTGTGCTGCGGTTAATGCTACGCTTGTAAATAATGTTAATAGTAAATATTTCATTTTGTCAAAATAGAATAAGTTTTATAAGTCCAACATGCCATGAGTGCGGCGGTTTCTGTGCGAAGACGAGTGTTTGATAGCACTACGGGCATAAAGTTATTGTCTTGCAAATACTGTGCTTCTGTTGCAGTAAAGTCGCCCTCAGGTCCTATAAATACCATTGTGGGAACATTAGCATTTATCATTTCCGCATAGCACAATGTTTTTTCCGGTTGTGTTTCGGATGTTGCATAAATGTTGCCTTCGTAACAATAGCCGAAAAACTTGTCGCCATTAAAATCTGCTGAATTTTTCACAAATTCGCCAAGCGGCAACATTTCATTTATTTTTGGCAAGAAAACTTGCTGCGACTGCAACATTGCGCTTACCGCTATCTTGTGCAGGCGTTCTGTTTTAAGGGTTTTGCGCTCGGAGTTTTTCGTTCCGATAAAACTGATTTCGGCAACTCCGACTTCTATTGCCTTTTCTACAAACCACTCGATTCTGTCGATATTTTTTGTTGGTGCAACAACAATATGAATTGATGGTAATGCCGTATTTACATGTCTGCTTTTCTCTATAATTGCAGATGTGCCTTTTGCGCTAATGCCCTCCAGCAAGCCTTCGTAGAGCGCACCGCAACCATCGGTAAAAGAAATTTTATCACCCTCTTTATGGCGTAAAACTTTTACTATATGCGCACTTGTTTCGGGCGAAAAAACCGCCCTGTTGCCTGTAATTTCTTTTGTGTAAAACATTTTATTTAGTCATAAATTCGTGAGCAGGAACAATTCTTATCATATTTTTATTGTACATGAAAGCGTCTTTTTGGTTCATGGTTATTATCATACCTTTTTTTGTTTTAAAGTAATTCATCGCTTCTTTTAACCCGTTTATCTCTCTATCTCTGTTTTCCTTTGTCAATTCATAACAAACCTGTATAACCTGTTCCGGTTTTTCATTTTTCATTACAACAAAATCGCATTCCGAATTATTTTCATTAAAATAATATAATTCTTTGCTCTTTCTTCTCAATTCCCAATAAATCAGATTTTCGAGCAAATGTCCTTTATCCTCTGTTAAAGAAGTTGATGCAATGTTGATTATTCCGGAATCAATAACATAAATTTTTTTAGGATTTACAAGTTGCGCTTTTGATGAATAACTGAATTTAGGCAGAAAGTTCACCAAGTACGCGTCTTCCAAAAATGAAAAGTATTCTAATATTGTGGCTGTTGATTTTATTCCTAACGGCTGTTGCAATTTGCTTGCCGTAACAAGGTTTCCTGCGTTTGAACATAAATATACGGCAAGGTTTCGCAGAGCGCGGGCATCGCGTATTCCGTAGCGAACAATTATGTCTCGATTTAGAATGTCGGTAAATAATTCCGTAAGAATATCTGTGTTATTTGTTTTCAAAAACTCCGGAAAACCGCCACCGTTTAAGTATTTTTTTAGGGATTTTTCGTCTGCTTGTAAGTTTTTGAACCCTAAAAATTCTCGATAAGAAAATGGAAACAGTTCTTTGCTTATATGCCTGCCTGTAAGTTTTGTACCAAGCTCCCGACTTAACAAAGACGCATTTGAACCCGTTACCGCAACTCGAAAACCCTCATCAAGTTTTTGGCGCACATATAACTCCCAACCTTCAACTACTTGTATTTCGTCAAGAAAAAGTGTTTCATAATTCGCTTCGTCTATTATCAGGTCTAAAAGTTCAAAGTCGGATAGTTCAAAATTATATAAACGAGGATCCTCAAAACTTAAAAATAATTTTTTGCTCTTGTCTTGGTTTATTAACTGCCTTAACAGAGTGCTTTTTCCACAACGGCGGATTCCCATAACCACCAAGGCGTGTGAGCGCAAACGCGGAAATTTTGTTAAAGCGTCCCTTTCAAAGCCGTCCCCTATCCGTAAAAACTTCTTTTTTTGACTTTCTATAACACTTTGTATTGTTGCCTGTTGTATCATTGTTTTGTTTTTTGATAATGCGTTTCAACTGCAAATATACAAAAAGTTTTCATTAGTAATGAAAGAAAGCGTTCATTAGTAATGAAATGAAGTATTCATTAGTAATGAAAGGAAGCGTTCATTAGTAATGAAAGGAAGTGTTCATTAGTAATAAAAGGATATGTTGTGGATAAACAAGTATGTTGCTGACAACGAGAAGGATGCGCCGTTGTGTATAGACAAAACAGACTGCCGGTAAAATTGAATGTTGGTAAAGTAGGCTATTGGCAAGTAACCAAAAAATAATTTTTTTTGCCTCGTTGAACAATTATATATTTATTCTGCAAAAGCATTTCGGTGCCAACAATAGTTTCCTCTGTTACTTTTGTTTTGTTTATTGATATTGAATTTTCTTTCAAGGCACGGCGGGCTTCACCTTTTGATGAGAGTATGCCGGTATGCTCACTTAAAAAATCAACAATATTGCAATTCAAAGCCTCTCTGCTCATACTGCTTTGCGGCACTCCTTCAAACACATCTAACAACGTTTTTTCATCAAGCGTTCGCAATGCTTCCGTAGCCGCGTTGCCAAAAAGTATTTCACTTGCTTCTTTTGCCTGTTCGTAGTCGCCCGCACTGTGTACCCAAGTTGTAAGAATTTGTGCTAATGCCTTCTGCAAAGGGCGTAAATGAGGAGCGGCTTCCTGTTCTGCTTCTAATTTTTGTATTTCCTCTTGCGAAAGGTCTGTCAAGATGCGAATGTACTTTTTGCTGTCCTCGTCCGAGCAATTAAGCCAAAATTGATAAAACTTGTAAGCACTTGTTCTGATTGGGTCTAACCAAATGTTGCCGCTTTCGGTTTTGCCGAATTTGCCGCCGTCTGCTTTTGTTATTAGCGGACAGGTTAAGGCAAATGCCTCACCACCGGCTTTGCGCCTTATAAGTTCAGTGCCTGTAGTGATGTTGCCCCATTGGTCGCTGCCGCCCATTTGCAGTTTACAATTTTTTGTGTTAAATAAATGGTAGAAATCATAACCTTGTACAAGTTGGTAAGTAAATTCAGTAAAAGACATTCCTTCCGCACCGTTTTCGCCCGTAATTCTGCGCTTTACGGAATCCTTTGCCATCATATAATTTACCGTTATATGCTTGCCTGTATCACGTATAAATTCGAGAAAAGAGATGGGTTTCATCCAATCGTAGTTGTTCACGATTTCGGCTTTGTTTGGCTTGTCTTCTGAAAAATCGAGGAATTTTTCCAACTGTTTTCGGATTGATTGCTGGTTGTGTTTTAGCGTTGCTTCGTCCAAAAGATTGCGTTCCTGCGATTTGCCGGAAGGATCGCCAATCATTCCTGTTGCGCCGCCGAGCAGGACAAGGGGTTTGTGCCCGCATTGTTGCAAGTGTTTGAGCAGCATTATGCCTACAAGGTGCCCTATGTGCAGGGAGTCGGCGGTTGGGTCAATGCCAACATAAGCCGTTACCTGTTCTTTTTGCAATAGTTCTTCTGTTCCGGGCATAAGGTCTTGTATCATGCCCCGCCATTTTAATTCCTGTACAAAGTTTTTTGTCATATCGTTTGAGTTGTTGGTTGTGAGTCGTGAATTGTGATATGTGAATTGTGAGTTGTGGGCTGTGAAACCCACTACGGTTCATTATTGTAATTAAATATTGTCACCCTAAAAATAGTTGCCAATAATATACAGCGGAACATTTGTCATCCAACTTTCCTCTCTGTAATTTGAGAGAGAGCTGCGGATGGCTGTTTGCGGTTGATATTTTTCGCAAAATAATCTGAAACTTTTTGCTTTTTTATTCTCAGATGATTTTACTTCTATGGGAGTTATTTCGCCGTTATTTTGAATAACAAAATCAACTTCAGCTGTTGAACGTTCATTTGTCCAATAGCCGATATAGTCAAGTTCTGCGGCTTTTAATTGCTGCATAACAAATTGTTCCGTTAATGCGCCCTTAAATTCTGTAAAAACATCGTTACCGAAAATAATTGTTTTTATATCTAAATTTGCTTTGGCAGAAAGCAATCCTACATCATTAAAAAATAACTTGAAAGCAGAAGTATCCTGATATGCTATCAGGGGCATATTGGGTTTTGAAATGCGATGATTTTTTAGTAAAATTCCCGAATCAACAAGCCATTGTATTGCTAATTCAAAATCCTTTGCCCTCGCACCCTCTTTTATTACACCATAAACAAATTTTTTATTTTCTTTACTGAGTTGTGCCGGAATATTTTGCCAAATCATATTCAAACGAGGAACAATTTCATAAGGGGCGTGTTTTGAAAAATCATTTTCATAAGTCGTGATAATTGCGGATTGCTTTGTTCTCACACTTTCCCAATCGCGATTTATAACAAAATCATTTACCACTTCGGGCATACCGCCGATATAAAAGTAATATCGTAAGTTTTCTTTAAATTTTTCAGCAAAAACAGGCAGCATATCCCAAAGTTTTTCGTCTAAAATTTTAGTTAGATCTGTTTCACCAATAGCAAGTAAAAACTCATAAAAACTTAAAGGGTACATATATAAAAACTCTACCTTGCCCACTGGAAAAGAAACTTTATTGTGTAAATTCATTCCGAGCAGCGAATCGGAGGCAACAACAAAGTATTCGGGTGCGTCCTCGCAGAAGTATTTTAGCGAAGTGAGTCCTTGGGGTGCTGACTGAATTTCGTCAAACACAATAAGTGTATCTTCTGCATTTATTTTTGTTGTAAAAAATGTTTCAAGAGTTGCAATAATGCGCTTCGGGCTTAAATCTTGCAAAAATAATTCCTGCAAACGTGTTTCTTTCTCAAAATTGACATATATCGTTTGCTTAAATTCGGTCTTGCCAAATTCTTTTATAAGCCAGGTTTTACCTACTTGACGTGCGCCTTGAATTATAAGTGGTTTGCGATTTTTTCTTAATTTCCACTCTATCAAATTTTTAATGCTTTTTCTATACATTTTATCAAGTAAAAGATGTTCAAATATACACTTTTTACAGGGAAAAGCGTGATTATTTTACACTTTTTACAGGAAAAATAGAAAATATTGTTTGGCATGGAATTGGATTTTTAACACTTATACAAACTATTAAATAATTTTAAGTTATGAAACATTCAAAAATTTTATTTGCAGTTGCATTTTTGCTCTGCTGTAATTTTTCCTTTGCGCAGTTTTATATGGGGATAGAGGCGGGTGTAGGTGGTAACAGTACTCCTAAATCCGTTTGGACAATAGACGCAAAAGGGGGGCTTTCTGTGGGCTATTTATTTTATGCAAAAGCTGATAGCGCACGCAGGGAGGGGCTTTTACTTGAACTTGGCGTGGAATATGCAAATAGAGGGCTTTTGCTTGTAGATTTGAATAAGAAGTCTCGTAGCGATTTTGGGTATGTTGAAATGACTTCGCGAGTTAATTTTATTAAAGTTCCTATTGTATTCGGCGTTGACGGATTCTTTAACGGTGGTGCCAGTTTTAATGTTTTTCTTGGGTTTTATTACTCTCAGGGGCTAAAAAGCAGTGGTTCATTAGAAGGTTTTACCATAAATGAAGATATAAGTGCTGAGTTAAATGATATTTTTAAGGATAAAAAAACTTTTACGAAATATGAATACCAGCCCCTAAAAAGTTACAATGTAGGAATGAGGACGGGGGCTGCTTTGCAAACTCGTTTCAACTTATTTGTTAAGATTGCTTTTGATATTGACTTTATTAGAATGCAAAAGCAGTTGAACAATCCCAATACTTACGTTGATTTAACTCTCGGTTATCGTTTTAAGTTTAGGAGATAATTGATATTTGGCGTGTGAGTATTTTTTATTTAGAGAAATTTCTGCACCGAAGATATTCGTCAAAATCATTTTCAAGAAACTCACTGCCATACGAATGCAGCACATCATAGAACTCTATAATGTAGTCAAAGAGTCCGCTTTCTTCAAAAAGATTAAAAGCGTCTTTGCCTGAAAGACCTTTCTTTGCCCTGTATTCTTCTATCGCAAAGATTGCAAACTTTTCAACCTTGTCTATGTTTTCTGTTTTATACATCCGGATAATTTATTTTTCCCGTGTTTATTTCCTGTTCTAAAAGATCGAGTAATAATATTTCGGAAAAATGCCACACCTTGGTTTTCTCATTTTCCAAATCACTAAACAATGTGGAATTATAAAGCAGGCGCATTGCTTGGCGAAAATCAAGAGAAAAATTTTTTTCAATAAGCGAAACTAAATGCGGAATTTTATTGAAAAGTGTCATCGCAAATATCTGTCTTTCCTTGTTCATACTATTATTTCAGAATTTAAAAATGTTAAGAAAGATAATGACTTTTGCGAACAAAATGTCCATTGGTTAAAAAGTTTTCTTACTTTCAATTGCCTGATTGCTTCTTTTTCGCTTATATAACCATTTATATAAATGTTGATGACATTGTAAACTGTGTCGTTTGCAACGGGCCCTATTACTAAATCGTAAGAAACTCCTTGATAAGCCGCTGTTCTGTTCTTAACAACAAAATCTAACCATTTCTTATTGGGTTTGTTGAATTGTAGAACGGAGCATTGTGAAAACAGTTCTTTTTCGTTTACATTGTATGTAGAAATTGTTCTTTGTCCTGTTTTCTGCCGTATTACAACGTTTTCAGTAAATCGTTTTGCCTGTTCGTAGTTGCTTGTCGTATAAAATCCTCTGCCAAAATCCAACCCTCTTGCCTGTTCAATAATTTGAGGCTGCATAACTTCTATGTTACTTCCGTGATATAATATCATACCTTTACTGTTTCTGCAAATTTATAGATAATTTGGGAAGTTTATTGATAAATTGTAAATGCAATACCTTTATGTTATCAAAAGTCGTTTTGATGTATAAATTTTATACGGACATATTTCGAGTTTTAACAGTTAAAGTTTTACCAGCGAAGTGAGGCGCGCGGGAATGCAAAAAAAATCGTAACTTTACAAATAGTTGTTGACCAAACGAAAAGAAATCTCTAAAAATTCAAAGGTCGAGGCACGCAAGCGAAGGGATGAGGGAGCGTACTAACGTACGTGACCGAATCACAAGCGAAGCGTAACGAAGAGATTTGAAAAGTTTAGAGATTTGTGTTGCGGATGTGGCGTAATTGGTAGCCGTGCCAGACTTAGGATCTGGTGCCGAAAGGCGTGGGGGTTCGAGTCCCTTCATCCGCACTCTTAATTTTTAAAACTATGAGCAGTACAAGCCCTTTTTCTAACACTGAAACTGCTTTTAAGCTCAAAAGTAATTCTGACTTAAAAAGAGCTGAGTTTTTGTTTTCGTGTATTAAAATTCCGTCAATTACTAAGATTGGTACGGCGGTTATCAGGTTTGCGATAAGGTATAAACTTCCGTTTGCCAAAATGGTTGTTAAAAAAACTTTATTCAAACATTTTTGCGGTGGTGAAACGATGCAGAAATGCTTGCCTGTGGTTCAAAAAATTTATGAGAATGGCGTTTATTCTGTTCTTGATTACTCGGTTGAAGGTAAGGAAGTAGATGCGACTTTCGACAATACAATGCTGGAAACTCTTAAGATTGTTGAGTTTGCGGCGAAAAATCCTTCTATTCCGCTTACTGTTTTTAAGCCTACGGGTTTGGGGCGTTTGGATTTGTACGCAAAGGTTAGCACCGGTGCTGTTTTGTCGCGCGATGAGAGGATGGAATGGGATAAGGTTGTTGACCGTTATTATCAAATATGCGAGGAGTGTTACCGGCTGGGCGTGCCTGTTATGATTGATGCTGAGGAAAGTTGGATGCAGCAGGCTGTTGATGATCTTACTGAGGAATTGATGAGAAAATTCAACAGTGAGAAGTGTATTGTTTGGGGTACGATTCAAATGTATCGCACGGGAATGCTTGATTTTTTGAAGTCTCAAAAGGAAAAGGCGGAAGCCGGCGGGTATCTTATAGGGTTTAAGATTGTGCGCGGTGCGTATATGGAAAAAGAGCGTGCCAGAGCACAAAAAATGGGTTATCCCTCTCCTATTCAACCTGACAAGGAAAGTACGGACAGGCAGTATGACGAGGCTTTGGAGTATATGGTTAAAAATATTGACAGGATTTCGCTTTATGCCGGAACGCACAACGAAAGGAGTAATGAATATTTAATGGAGCTGATAGATTTGCATTTGGGTGGGCAAGGCGGCGAGCGGGCGGATGGGCTTAGTGTTGGTGAACAGGCGAGCGGGCAAGCAGGAGCGCAAAAAGGAGGGCAAAAAAATCATCCTAAAATCTGGTTTGGGCAACTCTACGGTATGAGCGACAACATCAGTTTTAACCTCGGACATTTAGGATATAATGTAACCAAATATTTGCCTTATGGTGCTGTCGGCAATGTTGTGCCTTATCTTTTGCGCCGGGCTGAAGAAAACACTTCTGTTGCGGGACAAACGGGCAGGGAGTTGGCGTTTTTGCGTTCGGAGTTGCAACGGCGGAAGGGTTAGTTGGACGAATCAAGCTCTTTCTTTAGAAGTTCGTAGATTTCTTGCCACGGCTTTTGATACAGCAAAGTATTTTTATCGTAAAGTTGAATAAACGTATTGGAATTATAAATTAATCTTAATGCTTCAAGCATATCCATTTTACGTTCATTTATCAAAGCAACGCTTATATTTGTAATTATATCTTCTGCTTCAAAAACATTAATATTGTTTGGTTGAATTATGGCTATGGCAGCAGAAGTTCCAAGCATAATTTGATGTGTCGGCTCGCGATAAGTTATTCTTTCAAGAAGTTGTTCTATCGTTATTTCTTGCATTTCGTAACGATCAAACTGTCTGCGCATTTTATCGTCTGCAATTGGTCCTGCAACAATATCAAAATTATTAGTTAAATTGACAACCGAACGATTTCGATTCTTCATTACAAACTCAACCCATTCTCGTGACGGCTTATCAAATATGAGGGTGTTAAAATTACTATCATTCAGATATTTTTCATCAAATTCAAACTCCATAACTATTGGTTTACCACCATAGCGGTCTGTTATGTCTTGCGCTCTTTGCTCTGCGTGCATCTTTACTGACGTAACATAAAAACCTCGCCCAAAATCATTATTTGGGTTGCATTTATTCAAATCTATATTATTGAAATGAACATTTGTGCCATGATAAACTTTCATTAAAGGTTTCCTCCGTTTTTACGACAAATTTCGGTTATCGCCTCTATTGTGCGGTAAACAGGTTGCGTGTGTTCGTAACCATAGTGTTTTTGCAGAAAAGCAAGCCCTTGGAATTTATAAAGATAGTTAAAAGCATCGCGAAGGGTTAATCTAAATTGTTGGGAAAATTTTCTAACAATAAAGACGGTATCTTCTATCACATCTTCAACAGGGTATTCTATCGGGGGTTTCATCGCTTTTAATTTTTACAAATATACAAAATTATTGAGCAACGATATGATATATTGTTGTTTGAATTGCAGAGTGGTTTTGAAGTTTCTTTAAGGTCTGTTTTATTGCTTAATGATTTTTGCTGTTTTGCCGTCAAGTTTTATAAGGTAGATGCCTGCGGGAAAAGATTGAAGGTTGAGTGTGGTTTGTTCTTCGGCAGTGCGGAAAGTGCCGATTTGTTGTTTTGGGGACTTTCACGGGTTAATCCCTGAGGGTTTTTACGCCGTTATAACGGTCTTTGTCGTGCTTTATCCTTACAATGGGAGTACCTGTTTCGTCATATTTTGTCCGGGTTCCTGTGCGTTTGCCCATGCGGTAAAATTCTTCTGCTTTTATTATTCCGTTTTCCAAATCAAAGCCTTGTCTTATGCTGTATGAGTTTTAATTCTACTTACATTTTACAATCTCCTATATTAATAAAAGCATATTCAAGGCGAGTGCTAAAAGATATATTACTATTAAGCAACACTATACGAGAATTATATTCTTCATACTTCCTTCTTCAATATCTCCTCAATCTTACGCATATCCTTTATTTTGATTATGTTTTTTTTATATCCATTTTGGGAAACATATATCATAGCATCGGCAAGTTGTTTAGCAGTGGTAATTATATTGGACAGAATAACTGTTAAAAGAGGAAACAGCCACGAAACGTATTTATAAGACTTTAGAGCGTGTTGCTGACCTATAGCAGATATTACCACTCCAATGCGAAAACCGTAAGCCTGTTTAAAGGGAAGCTTCATCAAATCATTCTCGGTTTTACCTTTTACTCTTCTCCACATTACAGGGGCTTTTTCCGTGCTATCCGTACCTATTCCACTTACATAAGTAAAAGACATCTTGGGATTAGGATTTAATACTTTTGCAAAATGTAGTGTTGTATCATAAGTGATCCGTCTATATTTTTCTTCATCCATTCCGATTGAACTTATGCCTGCACAAAAGAAACAAGCATCATAACCTTGCAACTCCTCATCATTTTCTTTCAATGCTAAGAAATCAGCAACTATATATTCCTTCAATTTTGGATGGTGTTTACCTGTCGGTTTACGACTTACACTTAGTACTTCCGTTACTATTGGATTATTCAAACATTCGATTAAGACGTTTTCTCCAATCATTCCTGTTGTTCCGGTGATAATTACTTTCATATTTTATATTTTACTGTTTTCTAATCAATTTAATCCCAGCCACCATTTCCTAAAAATCCGGGTGCTGTCATTCAGAAATACGGCTTCCCCGATCATAGGAGTTATCAGTGGAAAATCAACTTCTTCGCATAGTTCACTAAGTTTTACCAAAGGCTCATCCCAAGAATGCCTTGCCATAAAGAATTTGGAAGAATGCACAGGAAAAATACGTTTAGCATTCAAATCCTTAGCAGCCTGTAATACTTCATCGGGTAAAGTATGAATATAATGCCATGCATCGTTATACTGCCCATTTTCTAATATGGCAATATCAATTGAGCCGTATTTAGCTCCGATTTCTGCAAAATGGGTATCATATCCACTATCGCCTCCTAAGTATATTTTTTCTAACGGCGTTTCTATAATAAACGAAACCCATAGGGTGTTATCCCTTGCTATACTCCTGCCTGAGCCGTGCCTTGCCGGGAGTATGTGGATTTTTATGCTTTCGTCAATAGAAACGGTTTCGTACCAGTCTTTTTCTATTATTAAACTTGGCTCATATTCCCAATATTCAAAATGTTCGCCCACACCTAAACCACAAATCACATTCTTTACTTTTGGCTTTAACGCAACGATAGTTTTGTAGTCCAAATGGTCGTAATGATCGTGTGAAATTAAAAGAAAATCAATTTGTGGCATATCGTCAGGCGTATAAATATCCGTTCCTTCAAACGATTTAACCCCGAAAGGCAA
>JAISVE010000071.1 GCA_031271725.1 Bacteroidales bacterium | reverse complement strand
CCATAAACTCCTTTTACGTTAACTGTATAAACATCTGTGCTTGAATATGTTGCTCCGCCGTCGATACTGTAGGTATATGGTGCTGTGCCGTTGTTGCCTTGGGGATGCAATTCTACAAATGGATTGTTACAGTCTAATGTACGCGTAGGATGAGTTGTGATGCTTAAGGTTGGACTATTATCTATATAAATTGATATAGTCTGTGGAAGACTTTCGCAAGTTGTGTTATTGTCTGTCACTACTATTGTGTAATTTCCTTCGCCTAAACCTGTTAATGAGCCATTTGCTACTCCATTAATTGTATAGCTATAATTTGCTGTACTTGCATTGGTTATTTGTATAGAACCTGTGTTGGCATAACACTTTGAATCTTCTTTTGTTAATGTAAATGTTGGAAGCGCGTGAATTGTAACAGATATTTCTGATGTATCACGACAACCTTCAGGAGTTAATGCCAAAACATAATAAGTACCGGTAGTACTTACTGTTGTACTTGATGCTGTTATTAAATATTTATCTTTATAATAAGTGAAATTAGAGCCTTCCAATGCACTTGATGGTAATATAGCTTGACTTAAATCAACAGTATTTGGATAACAAACAGCCATTGCCTTAGTTTCCAACACAGGTTTCAAATTCATCATTACATCAGTATATGCTGTGTCTTGACAACCATGTTCTGAAGTTACAATTAATCTGTAAGTACCGTTAGCATTTCTGTTTGCAAATGGAATTGTAGGATTAGCTTGACTTGATGTAAAGCTATTTGGTCCTGTCCAATCATAAACAGCTACATCGCCACGCTCAATAGTGCTTGTGAAAAGCAATTCATCGCCTTCGCAAATAGGAGAGTTATTCGCAGCACTAATTTCAGGTTTTATAAGCCAATTGTAGGTTACGGTTTCTGTCCATGTTCCGCAAGCATTGATGTATGTTGCAACAAATGTTTTTGCATAAGAGAATCCATTATTTGTTATAGTATTGCTAACATTTAATGTTGCTCCTGAATTACAAACATCTGTTATATTAAACGTTGGCTCGTCGTTTGGTGCTGACAATACGCAACCGTAATCTTTATTACCGTTAGAAGTAACTGTGATTATTGGGTTAATTGGAGTTACATTATAAGTATACGTATAATCGTGTACAAATTTACCTGTACAGTCGGTATAACGCCATATGTAAACAACCGTTCCTTCGCAACCGTCATAATTTCCGCTGTCATCACTTAAGAATACCGGGCTTATCGTGTTTTCACAGTGTGTAACATTGGCAGGAGCAGCCGGTATTGTAGCCATACTTACGCATGATACTTTTACGGGAGCTGGGTCTTCCGGAATGCTGAAGTCTTCTTGTTCTACATTATAAGTATACACCCAATCTTTACTCACATTTCTGCAATCCGTATATCTCCAACGGTAAGTTACATCTCCCTCACAACCATCATAAGTAGTCTCTTCGCGTTCTATAAATACAGGAGTGATTGTCTGCGTACAAGTTATAGGTTGTGTATTAAATTCTACATCGCTAAGCTGTAAAATTGCAACATCGCCTGCCCAAGTTTCGGTTATTTCAAACTGATAATAATTAAATAATTCATCTTTATGTAAAACTTCATC
Organism: Bacteroidales bacterium; assembly: GCA_031271725.1. Next base: position 33,082 of record JAISVE010000071.1, on the reverse strand, counting down.
AAATGTTAATGTTTCATTTCTGCCGTTAAACTCAACATTTGTTTGTGCATCAAGTAATATCCAATCCGTTCCGTTGTTAGAACCATAATATTTCCAAGATTTTGGATCGTAATCTTGTAGATCGTCAGCAGAAGTCATTGTATATCCACCGGGCATTACAGGCATATCATAAGTCCAGTATATCCGAGAGTTTGGCAATTTCATTACTGTATTATCGGCAACCCATTTTGTGTTGGGATTTCTGTCAAATATGTTATTTATGTTAAGAGTGTGATTCTCGCAATCGCCTTTTATGCTTAATATCTGTGGTACACGTTCATAAGTTCGTACTATGTCTGCCGGCGCTGTCGGTTGAGTTGCCTGAGATACACAGCTTACAGTTGAACTACCGAGCGATGGCACATTAAAATCTTCACGTTCTACATTATATGTATAAGTCCACGTTTGCTCTTCGCCGGTACAATATTCTGTGTAAATCCAAGTATAACTAATTGTTCCTTCACAGCCATTATAAGTATCGGTTTCAAAATAATTTATAAACGGGTCAGCTTTTCTTACTGTGTGTTTAGCCTCACTACAGCCGCTTGAGCAATAAGATAAAATATCTTGTGTGCCGGCTTGTATTGTCGGTGCCGGCTGAGGACAGCCGTTTGCACACAAAGGCGGAACAGGAGGTATTGCCAATGTTTCGCAACGAACTAAGTGTATTTCAGGTTCATCGGGTAATTCCAAAGGAATAGTAGTTGGAGTTATGTTTACAGAACAACTTTCCCAGCAATATTCTTTTCCTGCAGGCAGACTGGTGCCTAAAAGTTCTTCAGACACTATGTGATTTATATCTTCTCCCGGAACATCATGTAGAGCAGAATTTCTCACACGCAATGTTACTGTGTACGGTGTGCCACAATCAGCTCCTACTTTTACCAACACCGTTTGTTGATTGTTTACTCCTACTATGCTTGCATTTCCAGTTACAATCCATTCGTATACAAAACTTTGTCCGTCAGCAGCAGCTAATACCGAAGGCTCTGCAGGAGCAAAGAACTGCACCACATCATTAGGACAATAAGTATTAGGAATACGAGGAGATGAATTACTTACAGTTTCCTCTTCTCCGTATTCATTAATATACATTATACTGCAGTCCGGACGTTCAATTACTCTTACTGTTATTGTTGTGTCATTTACGCAAGTGTTTATATCTGTACCTGTTATTGTATAAGTATGTGTTCCTACAGGAGGAGTAGCTGTTACTTGGCTGCCTGTTATTGCACTCAATCCCATAGCAGGAGACCATTCATAAATATCCGCACCGTTGGCAGTTAGAATTATGCTTTCATCGTGACAAATATTTCCTTGCGTTACAAGTATTTTAGGCAATGCGTTAATTGTAAATTCACCATAAGCAGGTTCGCTCGGACAGCCGTCTGTTGTACCTATTACATAATATCCCGTACTTACCTGCACTCCGCTTACAAGAGGAGGACGAGCTGTAATTTCACTATTATCCGACACATAATAATATTTGTAAGAATCGGCTCCCGACACTCCCTCCGATAAATCAATATTTGTGTTTGGATAATTACATACAGGCTCTATTAGCTCCAACTCTACTACAGGTTGTGGTTTTATGGTAAAAGTCCCTTGTGTTGGTTCACTTTCACAATGTCCTTTAGTAACTACCACCCAATAAGGAGTATTTGTTTGAGCTCCGGATATATTTTGATAAGTATAAATCTCCGATGCTCCTGTGGCAGAGGCATCATCGTAATAAGCAACATAATCGAAAGAAGCCAGATTATTTACTGCATCTTCAAGGTTTATTTCATTAGGGTCGCAAGTTTCTAAATGTTTTAACGTTACAGTAGGCGTATTTTCTATTGTTACATTTCCTTGTGCTCGCGGACTGGAACAGCCGTTTGTAGTTCCTATTACCCAAAAGTTAGTATTTCTAACTCCGCTTAATTCGGTACTTGCAAATTCTGTATTTCCTCCGGCTGTAGTGTAAAACTTATAAGAATCTGCACCATTAACAAGATATAAAATATCTATTGTAGCAGGATGGCAGGCAATTGTATCTTTTACTTCTAATTGTGGTTTCTCTTTTACTTCCACTTCAATATAAGCTGTATCCATACAACCTTGATTTGTTATACCTATAAAACGATAATGACCATTCATGGTAATTGGAGTGTTAGATAGCGTATAAGAAGTTCCGGTATTTGTAAAGCCATTGTCAAGTCCTTCCCAGTAAGAAGTACTACTTGTTATTGCTACCGAACCGCTACTTACACCGCCTGTTAAAGTTAAACGTTCACCTTCGCAAATAGGATTATTGGTTTCTGCAGATACATTTGGTTTAGGATTTACTCTTGTTACAACGGGACGAACTACCGAACAACCTGTTTCTGTATATTCGGCTCTTACATAATATGTACGATTTGCATTATTTGTATCATCTATAGCATTAGGATTTATCAATTCTTCAGATACTCCTGAGCCTGTACTATTTTGCCAGTATGTCAATTCCAAATCTGGTGTAACATTTATATCTATTCCCAAAACCTCAGACGATGTTATATCTACAACATTAGGATAACATACTGCAGGTGGATTAGTTATACTGAGCTGAGGTAAAGGATTTATTAAAACATCTATTTCTATAGTATCTGCACAACCTGTAGATTCATACATACCTACTACAGTATAAGTACCAGACATATCGGGATTTGACATTGCTGCTGTTGCAATAGAAAAATTTATTAATGAAGAGGAAGTGCTTATAGTTTGTTGAAATATTCCGGAAAAATATATATCATATTTAACTATTCCTGTACTTGATTTATTCCAAGAAATATTAACTGCTTGCCCTTCACAAACTTCTACATTTCCTAAAGATGCAAACACCGGAGGATTGTTTACCTTTACAATTACCTGCTTAATGTCTGAAGTACAACCATTATCACTGGTAGCTCGTATGTAATATGTTCCGTTTGATGATATTACAGTATTTGCAAGTATGTTTGTCCCATTATTAGCTTGTGCTACATTGTTATTAGTGTGATATGTAAAACTTAAACCTAAAGAACTGCCTGCCGTTATTGCGGCGTCTGTTAAATCCACTTCACCGGGAACACAAATCGGAGCAGGGTCTGTAACTAATAATGTAGGCTTAGCATTTACTGTTACATCAACCTCTAAGGTTGCAGTACAGTTGTTTGTAGTATTACGGACTGTATAAGTGTACTTGCCTGCATCCGACATCACTGTTCCTGTTTTAGTGTATGTTGCACTATTATTACCTACAGTAGTACCGTTAGGAGATGTCCAGGTATGGACTAAATTACTGCCAGACACGTTAGCCCGCAATGTTATTACATCTCCTTCGCAAACTTCTGTTGTAGAATTACCCAAAGAAGCTTCCGTATTTATAACCGGAGCCGGATTTACTGTTACCGATATACTTTTAGGTAAAGAGCATCTTGCTCCGCTATAGGCAGTTACCTCATACTCTGTGTTGATTGTTGGAGATACTGTTATAACACGGTCTGTACTTATAATTGCAGTCTGTCCTTTAATACGCCATTCATAGCTGTCTGCTCCTTCGCTGGCAGTAAGCTTAGCCGAACCTCCGCTACAAATTTCTTTGCTATCCACTGTTATATCTATCTCCGAAAGGTCGATATAATTTACCTGTATGGTATCCATAAGCTGATACACACGGGCATAATAAATATCGTCGATAGCAAAGTCATTGCCTCCTGCAGTTGTATTTTTATTAACAATACAGATTTCCGTACTTGTTACGTTCGAAGGTGTTTTCCATTCGGCATAATATTGTTGCCATTGGCAAGGAATACAGCCGATAGTAAAATCGTCTTGAAGCAAAGCTCCATTCACAAAAAATTGCAACACAGCCGGAGCATCCGGATGTACGCTTGTGAACCAAGCCGAGAAAATATAATCGGTATTTGGAGCAACTGTAATATCTTGACACCAAACTCTAAGAAAACCGCCTGCAGCTCCTTGAGCATTAGCACCGTTTACCACCATCATGTGTCCTGCTCCTTGCCTATTTGTATTAGTCCAGTTAGCAGGCACTTGCGAGTTATTATAAGTAGAACCGCTGGTACTATTTTGCGGGTGTTTGGAGTTTGCAGAACTTGTATTTTGATTACGTGTATTTCTACACGCAGCACTACCACCGGGAAAATTATCTTGTGTATGCGTATTTGCAACATAGGGCAGATTACTATCGTTTCCGTTCGGATTTCTGGAATATGTATGGTCTAAGCAGTGTCCAAAATTACTATGTACCCAATTTGGACTTTTGGTAATTGCATAGCGTGCTTCAGGGTTTAACCATCCGTTACCAGTACCTAAACCCGAGCCCGGAGGACAAATTGCTCCACCTGTATTATTTGTTCCATTCCAACAAGCACTTGTATGCCAATTCCAACAAGCAGCTGTGTGACGAGTTGCAGCAGTTGTACCTCCAATAACGTGATTAGGATTTGTACATATCAAACCATCGGGACGGCTACATATATTTCTATTTGCATTTGAGAGCTGATTACCTGTAGTTATAGGCGTATAACAATATTGCGACGAAAAACCGGAATTATCCTGCATTTCAAAGTCACCATTGAATACGAGCGAAGTTTTATCAATTTCTTTGGTGCGTATAACATAAGTTCCGGGTTCTGTAACAGTATATGAGTCTCCATTGCCGATAGGCTGCGATTCTCCAAGTTTAAACCATTCAAACTCAAAATATTCTCTATCGCTTTTATCAGGTTTAAGAATAAGATTTTCGCCATCACAAAGCGTTGTGTCATTTCCTAAATATACCGCGCTTTTACAAAGAAAAGCATTAGTTTGTAGCTGAACATTTATTGTTAAATCTATCTTACAGCCGGCACGAGTTTCAGCTATAAAGCGGTATGTATCTTCCGTACTTTGCTCATACACCACAGAAATACGGTCGCCAATTAAATTAGTTTCATATGGATTACCAGCCAATGCACCATTTTTATACCATTTTGTATAAACGAAATCGGAATAATCGACGTTAGCCGTAAGTGTAAAAGGATTATCCGGACAAACTTTACCTTCTATACCGTCAACAAGTTCAAGTGTTGCTTCATTCTGCGGTTCTATGACAGCCTCGTAAATAACGGGACAACCGGTAAATGCCGTAACAGAATAGTTTGAATATGAAATTTCAAACCTGTGGATAATTGGGAAGTTACTTGTATTTGTTGCTGTAATTGGAGGTATAGAGCCCGTTCCGGTTCCAATAATGGTACCGGCATTGTCAACTTCTCTCCAAGTTACGGTTCCAACACCTGCTGGAGGATTCCAAATAGGAATAGTTCCTCCGGAGCAAATGCGTCTTTCTTCATACAACTCCAAACCGTCCGGTAGTTCTGTAATAATAACTTCAATTTTTTCTCTTGTTACACAACTATGTCCGTTTTCTACCAATTCTATATAAAACGTACCAGATACTGTTATATCGTCCGGTTCTGGTATCGGATTTGCATATCCTGATGCATCAAGCCAATAAGTAAAAGAACCGGCATCGGAGCCCGTTGTAATAGACATATCTGTAAGGTCAACAATAGCAGGTGCACAAGTTTCTATAACAGGTGTTGCAATAATCAGATTGGGCTGAGGATAAATAATTACTTCTACCGGTTTAATATCAAAACACCCATCGGAAGTAGTTCCCTTTATATAATATGTATTTGTACCTATTTCGTTAATTGCAGCCGCTTGTGCAGGTGTCAATTCGTCTGCATCAGCTTCCGGATCTCGCCAATAAGTGTAAGTAACAGCTATATTGGAATTTGCAATGCTTGTAATATCAACTGTTCCGGGAGCACATATTGCAGAAACACTCGTAACTGTTATTGTCGGCGTTTGATTTATGGCTACTTCAATAGGATGAACAACCGAACAACCTTCAGTTGTTTCAGCTTTAATATAATATGTACCTCCCACAGAAATCTCTTCGGCTTCTTCCGTCAACAATTCTCCTGATGCTGCATTACGCCAATAGGTATAACTTACATAATCAGAAGCAGCTACTATTAAATCTTCATCGGTAATATCAACAGTTTCGGGAGTACAGGCAGTAATTGTTTTATCTGTTAATTCTAATGTAGGCAATGGATTAATTTCTATTACAACAGGTTCTATAACAGAACAACCATGCTGATCAGTTCCTTTTATATAATATGTAGAATATCTCACATCACCTGGTTTTAATGTTGTGGTTTGGGGTGTAGATAATGTATCTGTAGCTACAACATCACGCCAATAACCGAAAGTCAAGCCTTCTCCTAAGCCGGCATTGGTAATATCAACAGTTTCTTCGCAAACAGGATCCGGATTGCTAATAGTTATAAGCGGATTTGCTACAACTGTTACTTTAATTACCTTTATATTTTCACAGCCTTTATTTGTTATACCTTTTACATAATAATATGTATCACCAACAGTAGTTGTCGGAATAACAGTAGAAGCCAATTCAATGGTAGCTCCTTCGTCTTCGCAATATATTATTTCGTCCTCACCTAAAACGTTAACCAAATCTGTAATATCTAAATCCGCACCTTCACATATAATAGTATCCTTTATAGAAAATTCCGCAAAAGGATTTACAAAAACATCAACCATAGCCGTGTCGGAACAACCATTAGCAGCAGTACCAATAAGATGGTAAATTCCATTCATATCAGGTGTTGCGTTGGGCAACATAGCATTACGGTCGGCAATAACAAGGCTTCCGTCGGGAGCTTGCCATCTCCAGCCTGTGGCCGGAACGGCAATACTACCGGCTTCCGGTGCTCCGCCAAAAATAACTTGACTGCCTTCACAAAGCGGAGAGTTAACAGTAGCAACAACAACCGGACTTTTATTTATAGTTGCACTAATACGGCTGCTCATTACAGAACATCCGGTTGTAATGTCAGTTGCTTTTATGAAATTATTAGCATTATTAGCTATTATTGAATTTGGATTCGGGTGTGGAGTAGTTGCCGCAGCATTACTCCAATAGGTCAATTCCGCATCAGATGGAATAACTTCAACTTCCGATAATTTTGTAAGGTCTAATTCATCGCAAGTTATAATTGTTGTAGGAGCTGTTAACTTAGGTTTAGGATTTATCTGTAAGTTTATTTCTATCGTATCTGAACAACCTGTAGCTTCATACATGCCTATTACAGTGTAAGTACCTGATAAACTCGGATCTGACGTTGCTGCTGTCGCTATGGAACTATTTATTACTGCAGCTGAAGTATTTATCGTACGTAGATACACTCCTGAAAAATACACATCATATTTAACTGTTCCTGTACTTGATTTATTCCAAGAGATATTAACTGCCTGTCCTTCACAAACTACTATGTCTCCTAATGATGCAAATAACGGAGGGCTACCTACAGTTATCCTAATATCACTACTAATAGATGTACCGGTTCCGTCTGTTACCCACACACGGTAAGTTGTTGTAGCTGTAGGAGATACTGTTATGCTTGCATTAGTACCGTCTGTCACAACTGTGGAGTTGGCTATAGTAACAGACACAGTTCCGGCTCTTTCTCTCCACTCATAACTCTCTCCTCCGGATGCGGTTAATGTTATAGATTCTCCTGCACAAATTTGATAGCCTGTCGTAGGGTGGGGACTTCCACCATCAACAGTAATATCTACTATAGGCTGTGCAAAAATACTTAACGAACTCAATAGCAATAAAACTGTTATTGAATATCTTAAAATTTTAATTGAAGAATGTATATTTTTTATCATAAGAGTATATAATATCATACAGAAGTTTATGTCTTTTTTTTACAAAAAAGTCTATTTATTTCAATTTACAAACATAATTACAATAAATCTTTTTAACAAATTTTAAGTATATTTTTTTGAGATTTTATGTTCATAAACATAAAAAAGAGGCTGTGATTTTTTTATACATTTATGTTAGCATTTATATTTGGTTTTCTATTTATATAGAAATGCAAAAAATGATAAAAACGTTGCATCTATAGTGATATTTTTTATAAAATTATCATTTATAGAACAATAAACAATATTCCTTAGATGAACCAAGCAAATCGTAATTCAGGATATTTTATTTTGCTTTTTAGCCATTTATTCATTATAAATCAGGCAAATTAAAAAATACAAACTTTAACATTTTATTACATATTTATATATACACAATTACTCTTTATTTTAATATTTCAGATAATTTTATAATTTGAGGATAATATTTAGAAAAGAATATATTAATTTTGCAAAAACATATTGATTATTAATTAAAACAAATATAAAAAATGAGCAAAAAAGTCTTATTAATGATTCTTGACGGTTGGGGAATAGGGAAACACGGAAAAGAAAATGCAATTTATAGTACACCAACACCATATTGGAACAGTCTTATCGAAAAATATCCACACTCGCACCTTGAAGCTTCCGGAGAAAACGTTGGACTTCCGGACGGTCAAATGGGAAATTCTGAGGTTGGACATTTAAATATCGGAGCAGGAAGAGTTGTATATCAAGACCTCGTAAAAATAAACATTGCTTGCCGCGACAACAGTATTTTTAAAAATCCGGAAATTATAAAAGCATTTACGTATGCAAAAAACAACAACAAAAATGTACACTTTATGGGTTTAGTTTCAAACGGCGGTGTACATAGTTCTATAGACCATTTATTCAAACTTTGCGATATTTCTAAAGAATACGGAATAGAAAATACCTTCGTTCATTGTTTTATGGACGGTAGAGATACAGACCCGAAAAGCGGAAAAGGATTTATTCAAGATTTAGAGAAACATCTTGCAGTTTCGACTGGAAAAATAGCATCAATCATTGGAAGATACTATGCAATGGACAGAGATAACCGTTGGGAAAGAGTAAAAGAAGCTTATGATCTTATAGTTAAAGGTATAGGAAAACCTTATACCGATATGGTTAAAGCTGTAGAAGACTCTTATATTGCAGATCCAAGAGGTGATGAATTTATTAAACCAATCGTACACGTAAAAGACGATGGAAAACCTGTGGCAACAATCCAAGAAGGTGATATGGTAATTTTCTTTAACTATAGAAACGACCGTGCAAAAGAGCTTACTATAGCTTTAACCCAAAAAGACATGCCTGAAGAAGGAATGAAAACAATTCCTCTGTATTATTGCACAATGACCCCTTATGATTCTAAATTCAAAGGTTTGCATGTTCTTTTCGATAAAGAAAACGTTGAAAATACTTTAGGAGAAGTAATTTCAAAAGCAGGCAAAAAACAGTTAAGAATTGCCGAAACAGAAAAATATGCACACGTAACTTTCTTTTTCTCGGGCGGTCGCGAAGCAGAATTTAAAAATGAAGAAAGAATACTTATACCTTCTCCAAAAGTGGCAACTTACGATTTAAAGCCAGAAATGAGTGCTTATGAAGTAAAAGATGCATTGGTTGCAGAATTGAACAAACAAAAATTCGACTTCATTGTAGTTAATTATGCAAACGGAGATATGGTTGGACACACCGGCGTTTACGAAGCAATACAAAAAGCCGTTACTACTATTGATAATTGCGTAAAAGATAGTGTAGAAGCCGCTAAAGCCAATGGATATGAAGTGATAATAATAGCAGACCATGGAAATGCAGACCATGCAATAAACGCCGATGGCTCACCAAATACCGCTCACTCATTAAACCCTGTTCCTTTTGTTTACGTTACGGAAAACAAATCAGCAAAAGTTGAGAACGGAATTTTGGCAGATGTAGCTCCTTCTATTTGCCATATAATGGGAATAGCCGCTCCTAAAGAAATGACAGGAAAAAATCTTATAGAAGATTAAAATGAATTACCATAAGAAATTCACAAAAGACGCTGATAAAATAGCTTTCGACCATAAACATAGGCAGACTATAAAATTTAATATTTCTCGCTACGATGCAGCTGTTGCAAAAGGCAAAGCAAGATATGCCGATTTGCAATTAGCTCGTTCCTGTGCAGCTTATATAAAACGTTTGATGTTAAACAATTGGGACAAATATTTGTCCCAATTTGAAGAAAACGCAACAAAAAACGGAATTTCTGTTCTTTGGGCAAAAGATAATTTGCAAGCAGTGGAATATCTACAAGAAATTTTGCAGGAAAACCAAGCAAAACTTTTGGTTAAAAGCAAATCCATGACAACCGAAGAAATCGAAATGAACCACGCAGCCGAAGCTGTTGGCTGCGAATCGGTTGAAACGGATTTAGGAGAATTTATAGTGCAGGTAGCAGGCGAAAAACCCTATCACATTGTTACGCCAGCTATGCACAAATCAAAAGAAGACATTGCAAAGCTTTTCAACGAAAAATTTGATATTCCAATCACGAGCACGCCCGAAGAAATGACGGAATACGTCCGACAAGTTCTCCGAAAAAAATATACTTCGGCAGACATTGGTGTAACAGGAGCAAACTTCATTGTTGCAGATGTTGGTGGAATTGCTGTTACCGAAAACGAAGGAAACGGAGTAATGAGTACCTCATTTCCTAAAATCCATATTGTTTTTGCAGGAATGGAAAAAATAATACCATCAATCAAAAACTTAGGCTTATATTGGTCCCTGCTTGCCTGTATGGGAACAGGACAACAAATTACGGCTTACAATACGCTTTTTACAGGAGCAAGAAAAAACAACGAAGTTGACGGTCCCGAGAAAATGTATGTAATTTTGCTTGATAACGGACGTACGGATTTATATACCGACATCGAAGATTACGAAGCTCTTTCGTGTATTCGTTGCGGTGCCTGCCTTAACGCTTGTCCGGTTTACAAAACAATCGGAGGTTACACATACAACACAACTTATTCCGGTCCAATCGGTTCGGTTATAACACCGTTTTACAGAGGATTTAAAGATTTCGGACACTTAAGTTCAGCATCTTCTCTTTGTGGAGCTTGTGCTGAAGTTTGCCCTGAAAAAATTCCATTGCCGGATTTATTATTGGTAAACAGGCGGAAATCCGTAGAAAAAAATCTACGTCCGGCAGCGGAAAAATTAGCAATGAAAGGATTTACATACATCAGTGGCTCGCGTTTCTTTTTTAATTTTCCGGGTAGTTTGAAAAATTTTGGAGCATATCCGCTTAACTTTACATTGTGGGGACCATATCGTAAAATGCCGAAGTTTGCAGGAAAATCTTTTTCACAAGAATGGAAGAAAGAAAATTCTAAGAAATAAATTTGGATACATCAAAAATGTAATTACTTTGTAGTTACATTTAATAAAAATCACTATGGAAGTAAATGTAATAAACATAGGTAATTCAAAAGGCATTAGATTATCCAAAAGCATATTGGAGCAATATAATATTAGCGACACTTTGGAAATGATTTTAGAGAAAGGTAGAATTATTCTGAAATCAAAATCAAAGCCAAGAAAAGATTGGGAAAAGTCATTTAAACAAATGAATGCCGAAGGAGACGACAGATTGATTATAAAAAATGTTTTTGATGACGAAACATTTGAAGAGAAGAAAGGAAATAAAACAATATGAAATAGTGTTGGTAAATATAGACCCAACTCTTGATAATGAAATGGAAAAAACACGCCCTTGCGTTGTCATTTCTCCAAATGAGATGAACAAATATCTTCAAACAATTGTTATTGCTCCGCTTACAAATAAATCAAAACCATACCCGACAAGAGTAGAAGTAAAACAAACAAAAACAAACGGTTGGGTAGTTTTAGACCAAATACGAACTATTGACAAAATTAGAATTGTTAATAAGTTAAGTAAATTGACAGTAAACGAAATAATATCTATAAAAGCCGTTATAAAAGAAACATACGTTGAATAACAATGAACTTTTTCTATTTCTCCAACAGACAAAAAATCGGCATTAGCGTTCTTTTGTTTCTAATTGTTATACTTTTTGCTGCGGGCGAAGCGTTGCCGTATTTTATGAAAAAAGATTTTTATACCGACGAGAAATTTATGGCAGAAGTTGAGGCGTTCAAAAAATCTTTGCAAGACATTCAAATACAGAAAAAACAAAATCCACAAAGAATAGTTAAAGAAACGATCGTATTAAGCAAATTTGACCCCAACATATTAGATTCCATAGGATTTAGAAAACTTGGCATAAATGCTTTCACAACTGCCCGTATTCTCAATTACCGCTCTAAAGGTGGAAAATTCCGGCAACCACACGACTTTGCCAAAATATACGGAATAAGCGAATCTCAATTTAATGAATTATTGCCGTTTATCAACATTACCGAAATACAAAAAGACTTCAAGACAAGCAGATTTTCGGATAAACACACAAATAAATCAGTTGAAGAACAAAAGCCTTTGATTGTAGAACTCAATTCGAGCGATACTACAGAATTGAAAAAAATCAAAGGAATAGGTTCTGTTTTTGCTCAAAGAATTGTGAAATATCGTGAACAACTTGGCGGTTTTGCAAACAAAGAACAATTAAAAGAAATAAAAGGGTTTACACAAGAAAAATTCGATGAAGTAGAACAATTTATTAGAGTAGATGCCGGTTTGATAAAAAAAATTCATGTAAACAAAGCAAGCGTAGAACGTATGAAAGCTCATCAATATATTAATTTTTACGCCTCAAAAGCAATTTATGACAAACGCAGGGAAATTGGACGGCTATCTTCGCAAGAAGATTTGACAAGCTTAAAAGATTTACCCGAAGAAACATTAAAGAAGGTTTTACCTTATTTATCTTTTGAATAACCCCTAAACCTACATTTAGGCGATTTAAGGAAAATATCATGAACGACTTGAAAATACTTGCAAAAAAAGCCGAGCCATCGTCAAAAACTTTCTTTAAAAAAAATGCGAAAAAATTAGAAAAAATGGACAACATTGTGTTCGAAATCCACGATAAAATTATGAATCGGACAGATTGTTTGAAATGTGCAAACTGTTGCCGTTCGCTCGGTCCGCTTATTACTAACAAAGACATCGAAAAAATTGCAAAAACCTTACGCATAAAACCTTCGGAAGTTATAAATAAATATCTCAAAATAGATGAAGACAACGACTATGTATTCAAATCTATGCCCTGTCCTTTCCTTATGAGTGATAACTATTGCAGCATTTATGAAGACCGCCCCAAAGCCTGCCGGGAATATCCACACACAGACAGAAACAAATTTTATCAGATATTCAACCTAACAATAAAAAACGCTTATACTTGTCAGGTGGCTTACGAGCTTATCGAAGAATTGAAAAATAAAAATCTATAGTTTTTATCCCTTTGCTCGAAAGACAAATTAAAAGTAATTTTAAAAAGTCTTTGTGAAAAAATTCTTAATTCTTAATAAAAAAACTATCTTTGTAGCAGTTTTGTCAAATTAGGTCTTATATGAAAGTTGTTATAAATCCGGAATTTTCAGTATTAAAAGAATTTATTTACAATATCCCTCAAAATTTTGATAAGGGAGGAAAGACTATTTACAAAGCTAGAAATGAAATAAAAGTATTCGAAGTAAACGGTATTGAGGTAAACGTAAAAAAATATTGCATTCCACATTTTCTCAACCGTTTTGTTTATGCTTATATCCGTAAATCTAAAGCCGAGAGAGCCTATAAACACGCACTTCAATTACTAAAAAAAGGTATAGTTACTCCTACTCCTATTGCATATATTCTACAAAAAAAATACGGATTATTGAACAATTCTTATTTCGTTTCTTTGCAAAGTCCGCTGAGCCGAAGATTCAACGAGTTTGCCGAAAATCCAAATGATATTTACTGCAAAGAACACATTGTAGAAGCCGTAGCAAAATATATTGCCAAAATGCACGAAAACAACATTTTGCATTTGGATTTATCCATAGGAAACATTTTGTTTGAAGATACTGCTAAAGAAGTTTTATTCTCCATTGTAGATTTAAACAGAATGAGATTTAAGAAAATAAACCAAGAGTTAGGTTGCAAAAATTTTCAACGGCTAAGAGGTTCGGATGAATTTTTTAGAATATTGGGCAAATCTTATGCCAAAGCAAGAGCTTTTGATGAAGAAAAATGTGTTTCTGATATTTTAAGGTATAATGCAAAACATATAGAAAGCTTCAAACGTCGAAAAAAAATCAAACAAAAGTTAGGATTATCAAAATAATATGTTTTGATTCGTAATAAAAACATCTATTTTTATTATAAAACATTCTAAATATACGCTTTATTGCTTCAAATTGATATTACAATCTAAAAAATATATATTTCTTAACATATTTTTTTAGCCATCTTCAAAAAAAACTTATCTTTGCATTACTCAAGGTAAAATAGTTGTAACAACCAATAGATAAATACAACACTTTATCAGCAAAGCATTTTTATCATTTTATAAATAAGCATTATCGCTGAAAACTTTTTATCGGCGAAACTACTTGAAAAGCAGATTATTAATATAAATTTTTTTTAAGCAAATGAACGCACATGTAGCAGAATTTATGGCAAAAGTTATTGCCAAAAACCCGGGAGAAAACGAGTTTCACCAAGCAGTACAAGAAGTAGTAGAATCTTTAATTCCTTTTGTGGAAGCAAATCCTAAATATAAAAACGCAAAGATTCTTGAAAGAATGATTGAACCGGAAAGAGTTATTATTTTCCGTATTCCTTGGATTGACGATAAAGGCGAATTTCAATACAACCGAGGCTTCCGTGTGCAAATGAACAGTGCTATAGGACCTTATAAAGTAGGCATCCGTTTCCACCCATCTGTAAACTTGGGTATTCTTAAATTTTTAGCTTTCGAACAAACTTTGAAAAACAGTTTAACTACTCTTCCTATGGGAGGGGCAAAAGGAGGTTCGGATTTCGACCCAAAAGGAAAATCGGATAACGAAATTATGCGTTTCTGTCAAAGTTTTATGACAGAACTTGCCCGCCATATTGGTGCGGATACCGACGTTCCTGCCGGCGATATAGGTGTGGGAGGTCGTGAAGTCGGCTATATGTTCGGACAATACAAAAGATTGTGTAACGAATTTACAGGCGTTTTAACAGGAAAAGGTATTGATTTCGGCGGCTCTTTAATGCGTCCGGAAGCAACAGGTTACGGTGCAACTTATTTTGCAGAATACATGCTTAATACTAAAGGCGATACATTGAAAGGCAAAACAGTAGCTATTTCGGGTTCAGGAAATGTAGCCCAATATGCAGTTCAAAAATGCATCCAAATGGGTGCAAAAGTTGTTTCTATGTCAGATTCTAACGGCTGCATTTATGACGAAAACGGTATTACCGAAGAAAAATTGGATTACGTTATGGAATTGAAAAACGTAAATCGCGGACGTATCAAAGAATATGCCGATAAATATTCCGGTGTAAAATATTTTGAAGGCGAACGCCCATGGAAACATGTAAAATGCGATGTGGCTATGCCAAACGCTACTCAAAACGAATTAGACGGCGATGATGCAAAAGCATTATTGGCAAATGGTTGTATATGTGTATCCGAAGGAGCAAATATGCCTTCTACACTTGATGCCGTAAACAAATTTTTAGATGCAAAAATTCTTTACGCTCCCGGTAAAGCTTCTAATGCAGGAGGTGTAGCAACTTCGGGATTGGAAATGTGCCAAAACTCAGGACGTATTTCTTGGACTGCCGAAGAAGTTGATACAAAACTAAAAGCCATTATGAAAAACATTCACGATAACTGCGTGAAAAACGGAAAAGAAGCAGACGGAACCGTAAACTATGTAAAAGGTGCAAACATTTCAGGCTTTATAAAAGTAGCAAATGCTATGTTGGCACAAGGACACGTATAAAATAATTGAATGATTTAATGACTGAATAATTGAATTAATTGTTAATAAACAATTCAGTTATTCAGTTATTTTTTTACAATTACTTAATTATTAAATCATTATGATAAAAATAGCAATAGTAGGTTACGGCAATATCGGTCGTTTTGCCGTAGAAGCCGTAAAAGAAGCTCCTGATATGGAATTGGTAGGTATTGTTCGCCGTGCATCTTCGCTTGGCGAAACTCCTGCAGAACTTTCCGGAATTAAAATAGTATCAAGCATTGATGAATTAGGCAAAGTTGATGTTGCCATTCTTTGCGGACCAACAAGAAGTATTCCGGAAACAGCAATGGAACTTGTAAAAAAAGGCATCAGCACGGTAGATAGTTTCGATATTCACGGACAAGATTTGTGGAATCTTCGCCAAATGCTTGACAAAGCCGGAAAAGAAAACAATGCAGTTTCAATAATTTCCGCAGGTTGGGACCCGGGAAGCGATTCGGTTATTCGTAGTCTTTTGCTTGCCATGGCTCCGAAAGGAATTACATACACCAATTTCGGACCAGGAATGAGTATGGGACACTCTGTGGTAGCACGCTCAAAAGAAGGCGTTAAAAACGCTCTTTCTATGACTATCCCTATAGGAACAGGTGTGCATCGCCGTATGGTTTATGTTGAACTAAAAGAGGGTGCAAAATTGGAAGAGGTATCAAAAGCCATTAAATCGGATTCTTATTTCAGCAAAGACGAAACACACGTTATAGAAGTAGCGAGCGTTGACGCTCTGCAAGATATGGGACATGGCGTACTTATCGAAAGAAAAGGAGTTTCTGGAAAAACTCAAAATCAGTTATTTGAATTTTCTATGAAAGTAAATAATCCTGCACTTACCGCACAAGTAATGTGTTCGTGTGCAAGAGCTGCCACTCGTCAGCAAGCCGGTGCATACACCATGCCCGAAATTGCTCCGATGGATTATCTCGCAGGTAATAAAGAAGATTTGCTGAAAGCGTTGGTGTAAATTTTTGAATGCAAATAATGTAAAAAACGCAAATCTCCGCAGATAATATTTTGCGGAGATTTGCGTTTTTTTGCGTTATCTTTGTTATTTTACCACCAAACATCTTCCGGTTGAATTACCGGTTCTTTACTTTTTTCTTGAAACAAAATTTTTTCAAAACTTTCTTCAAAATTTTGGTCGGGCGTTGGGGCGGGGGATAATAGCAAATTGCCGTCTCTGTCTATTAAAAAATATGTTGGAATATTTATAATTTTATAACTACTAATTAAATCTCGCTCATTGTTCCAATATAAATTTATCATTTTTCCTTTTTGTCTGCCGGTTAAAGTCTTTAATGCTTTCGAGTCGTTGTCGGTAAAAATATTTATTACATATAAATCCTTACTATATGTATCGGCATATCGTTTCAGAATGGCAAAATCTTTTTTTGATAAAGAAATTGCAGTATTGCAAAAGTTAAGATAAACAAATTTTCCTTTGTAATCGGATAAACTGTGATATTGTTCGTTTTCGTCTGGCAAAGAAAAATCATAAGCTTTTTGAATTGTAAAATTTTTCTCTAATCTGATGATTATATCATTCAATATTCGAGTATTACGTGGAGATTTTATATACTTTCTCCATTCGTTCATAAGAGTAAAAGCCTTTAATTGAGTTTCTTTTTTAAAATAATAAAAATCATACAAGGCTTTCACTATGACTAATTCCTGCAAAACTTCGTCTTTTATTTCAAACCGATTTTCCAAAACAGAGAGCATTGCAGCATAATCATTGCTGTTTAGTGCATTATCAAAAAAATTCTGTTCCGTTTTTCCTCTGAATACTGTGAAAAAATTATCGAAAATTAAGTTAAATGCTTCCCAAAAGGCTATGTTTCCGTAATCTGCAGATAGTTTGGACATATATGATTTTATTGCCAAAGTCGGGGCATTCCGCTCGTTCAGATTTATAAGTTGAGCGTATTTATAGTCTTTATAATCTTCAAAAAAACCGTTATTTGTTTTTTGAAAAAAATCTTGCAGAGTATTTTCAAATGTTCTCAGAGAGTCGGTCGAAGTATGATAAAAAATACCCATCGTATAGTAATACTCAAAAGCTTCATCGAAATTTAAAATCAAATTATTTACATCATTTTTGTCAGTAGTTTCTATCGGCAGCAATATTTTTTCCGGTCTGAAATACGGATTCATCTGCTGTGCCTGTGTCAACGGAGTAAAAGGCGGTAACGAGATAGAATATTCTATGTCTGGCGATAAGAAAAAAAACGCTTGATATGTACCCAAAGACAAAAAGCAAGTTATGGTTGCCGGTAAAGCAATTTCAAAACTAAAATTGCCGTCTTCATCTACAATAGAAGAAGCCAATTCGTTTTCGTTAAACACAATTTCATCCAAATATGCTTTTAAAACCAATTCTTGTCCTGCATAATCTTTTGCATTACCACTAACTATTGTTTCTTTTGCCGAAATGCAAAATACAATAGAAAAAAACAACATAATACTTAAAACAGTTCTCATCATTCGCTTATCCAATTTTTATCTTATCCAATTTTTATTATGAATAATTACCTTGTCTATATCAAAATTCAAATCTTCCTTGTATGGAATTTTTACTGTATAAACTTTTCCTGTTTTGTTTATCAATTTTAAATCTTGTATCCACGGATTAAAAAATTTCAACTGCCCGTACGTTATACCTTGTTCAATAGACCAATCTACCCAGTTTTCAACTTCCTTAACTTCAACTTCTTTAACTCTCACAGTGTGATAGAAATCTTGTTTTCTCAATATAAAACCATATTTCCTTGGGTTTGAGATAACCTCTTTTGCGGCAATAATTCTATATACATAACGTCTGGTTTCTTCATTCAAAAACATGTCGTAAAACGAAAATGTTTTTTGAATTTCCAACTGTCTGGTCATTCGTTCGCGTCCTCCATTGTAAGATGCGGCAACAATAGACCAATCGCCATATATTTCGTAAGAATCTTTCAAATAATTGCAAGCAGCTACGGTAGCTTTTTCTAAATTTAAACGTTCGTCCACGTGCATATTAATCTCCAAGCCATAAGTTTTAGCCGTTTCTTCCATAAATTGCCAAATTCCGGCAGCTTTTACCGGCGATAAAGCCAACGGATTAAAATAACTTTCTATCAAAGCTAAATATTTAAAATCGTCAGGCACACCATGTTCTTTCAATATAGGTTCAATAATAGGAAAATAAAGATTTGCTCTTTTTATCAAAATTATTGTCGTGCTATGCATGTAAGTAAACGCCATTAATTCCCTGTCTAATCTTTCCCTTATGTCGAAGCGGGTAACAGGCAGAATTGTATCTGCAAATTCAATTGTTTCCGGAATTTGTAATGAATGAACTATCTGAGGGTCAACTGCAAGCTCAATATTGTTTTCTTTATCATTATTATTTGTTCCGAAAGAGTAAAATGTTACGGAAATAACTGCGATAAAGACAATTAATATTAACGATGACAGTATTTTTTGTTTATTCATAATTATAAAAATTTATTACAAATATAATGCTTTATGTTGTTTTTATATTTTACGTTGGTGTTTTTTTATTTATCTTTGTCAAAATTCTTTGTTTTTATTAATTTCTAACTGTCAAATATGCATTTTTTGATTAAGAAAAAACTATTTCTTTTTGCTGTTTTATTTTTTGCAGCCTTTATTATTCTTGTGTCCGTATTGCAAAAAAATGGACAGAAACGAGATGAATATGCTTCCGAAAATAAGTCAGAAATCGTAGATATTTCAAAAAAAAAGAATAGAACGCTGGATTATAATACTGCTCTTAAAGATAACAACGAACTTCATTTAAAATATGCACTTCAAAACGGACTAAAAAAAACATACGAAAGCAATAAGGAATTTCTTGCGGAAGTAGATTCGCTAAGGCATAAAGGAGAATTAGTTTATATCTCCCATAAAAAGGACTACATAATAGATTCGCTTACGCATTCGCATCCTTATCTTACTCGCCAAGCAAGAGATTTATTAACGGAAATAGGTGTTCGTTTTAATAAGAAGCAAATAGAAAAAGGTTTAAAACCTCATAAAATAATGGTAACTTCCCTGCTTAGAACTGAAGGCAGTCAAAAGTCGCTGAGTAGAGGAAATGCCAATGCCACTCAACAGACTACTTCACATTTATACGGAACTACTTTTGATATTTCAAACAAAAAATTTGTTCAAAAAGATTTTATGGGTAATGAAAAATATCATTCTATTCGAAAATATCACAATTTATTGGAAGAAGTCTTGAAAGAACTCCGCCACGAAGGGCGGTGCGTTGTCGTAAAAGAATTAAGGCAAGCTTGTTATCACATTACGGTAGTAGAATAAACCTTACTTCCGGTTACTCTATGAATACAAAGATAGCAGTTCCCCTACTTTGGATGGGTTAGAGGAGGTGTTTTTTTATTTTCTCTGCAATAGCCTGCATCTCGCTTGGCTCTAATTTCAATTTTGTATTTGTAAAATTAGCATCACTTTCTTTATTCAAAGGAATTAAGTGGATATGTGCGTGCGGAACTTCCATTCCTAACACCACCATACCTACTCTTTTGCAAGGGATAGCTTTTTTTATTGCTGCTGCCACTTTTTTTGCAAAAATATTAAGTCCCGACAAAGTTTCATCATCTAAGTCGAAAATGTAATCTATTTCTTTTTTGGGAATAACAAGCGTATGTCCTTCCGCTATAGGATTAATGTCTAAGAAGGCATAATAATTTTCGTCCTCCGCTATTTTATACGAAGGTATTTCGCCTTTAATTATTTTTGTAAAAATGCTTGACATACTTTTTATTAAAAATTCAAGATTTAATATTCAAAATTATCATAGTACCTGCAATCTTGAATTTTAAATCTTGAATATAAAATTTATAACCCTATTTCAATTATTTCAAAAGACATTTTTCCCGAAGGGGCAATTACTTCCACAATATCACCAACTTTTTTGCCTAGCAAAGCTTTGGCAATAGGTGTATTTATGGCTAATTTTTTCTCTTTCAAGTTTGCTTCGCTTTCCGAAACAATTGTATAGGTCATTATTTGCCCGTTAGCTACGTTTTTAATAGTAACTTTATTAAGTAATTGCACCGAGTCTGTCGATAATTTACTTTCATCGATTATACGGGAATTTGCAATTATATCTTTCATTTGGGCAATTTTCATTTCAAGCATTCCTTGGGCTTCTTTCGCCGCATCATATTCGGCGTTTTCAGATAAATCGCCTTTATCGCGTGCTTCCGCTATTTGTTTAGATATAGCAGGACGCTGTACATTTTCCAAGTTGTTCAACTCTTCTAATATCTTTTGGTAACCTTCTTCGGTTATGTAAGTTATAGCCATAATATTATGTTTTTTTTAAACATTATAAAAATAAAAGAATTCTGACAATTAAGTCAGAACTCCTCTATTTGTGTATTTATAAATGCAAATATACTAATTATTTTTGTGTTTTCAAAATTTTTAAGCTTTAATATTTTCTATTAAAAACTTCCGAATAAATAACAGCTTTCCTTGCTTCGGAAACTTCGGATAAATCAAACTCTATTTTTTCTTCCGGCATTTCAATTCTTTCTTTTTTTTCTTTAGGAATTGCCTTGTCTTGTTTCAAAGCAGATATACCTTCCTCAAAAACAACGGGTTTGGAAACAACTCTTACAGGCTGCGCGACTTTTTGTGTTTCTTCTATTCCTTTATTCTCATACGTTGTCCACCAATCAGGTTCAGTTTCTATTTCTTGCGGTTTAGGCTGTTTTTGCCTTTGTGCATCTTCCCGATTTCCCTTTCTCACCGCTTTCACAATATTGCCGATAATTGTAATAGCAACGACGCCGAAAAAAATTATATCGCCTAAATCCATAATCAATTGTTAATTATTAATTCAATCCTGACAAAAATACTAAAAACAATTTATAATTTATAATTAACAATTAATAATTATTTTACGGCTTCTTAAAATTTCTCTTTTACCCGGAGGTCCTGGAATACGTTCGACAGTAAATCCGGCTTTCTGCATTGCTCGGCGAACGGCTCCTTTAGCACAATAAGTTGTCAGAACAGCATTTTCGTTACATTTTTCATATATAGTTGCAAAAATATTTCCCGTCCACATTTCCGCTTGTTTTTCGGGCGAAAAAGCATCAAAAAAAACAACGTCAAAATTGCTTTCTAAAGTCAATTTAGTGAAATCGCCGCAAATTTTTTTTAAGTAAAAGTATGGTGAAATTTCTATCTTTTTGTTCCATTCTGCAGAGTGGAGCTTTCTAAAATCTTCCGTTTTGCCGACGGATATTTGGTCGGGATAATTTAATTTCTTTATATTTTGCAAATCTACGGGATAGAGTTCTACTGTTGTAAAATAAATCTTTTTTTGCAAACGTTCAGCTTCAAGCATAACAAGAAAAGCATTTAAACCTGTACCGAATCCAACTTCAAAAACATTAATTTCATTTTTCTTGCACTCGTGCAATCCTGCGTCAATAAATATATGCCTGCTTTCTTGCACAGCTCCATTCACAGAATGATAATGTTCATCTATTTCCGGGACATACAAAGTATGAGAACCGTCGGAAGTAAGCGTTAGTTGATGGTTGCTTGTCATTTATTTTTGCTTAAATGTAAACTGGTTAAAGGCAAAAGGTTAAATATTAAAGACAAAAGGTAAAACGCCTTGAATCGTTTTCCATTAACCGTTTATCATTTTAGAAAGTAAGCAATCTCTTGCTTCTAGTTACTATTTCATACAAATCGGCAATAGAAGTGATTGTACAGGATTGAATTTCTTCAGTACCTCTAATTACGGCACAGGAAGCACAAGAATATATTGTTCCGCCATTTGCTAAAAACGTATCACTTATTTTATGAATGTGAAACATATCATCGTCCGCTTGCTCCTTAATAAAAACATCAAGTCCTTTGCCCAAAACGAATATAAATACTTTATCGCCTTTATCTTGGCTGTAATTTGCTAAACGAATAGCATTCCAAGCTGTTTCGGCATCGTCTGAATAAATTATAATTCCCAAATCTGGCGTTATTGATTTATCGAATGCTGCTGCCGTTTCGCAAGGCGAAAGATTTACAGATACCTGAGTTTGAGCGTAAGAAAAACCTACAACTACGAAGAATGTTATTAAAATTAAAAGATGTTTCATATTTTTTATTATTTGATGAGATGGCTTACGTAGATAAAAAGATAAAAGGATAAAGAGATAAAAACTGTGTTTGTACAGTTTTTATCTCTTTATTTTTAATAGTTATCCGTAAAGTATCCTCTTGTTCGTTTTTCAATCCCGTAGGGATTACCGCTCGGTAGAAAATGTACCACATTATACATAGCATTCCATAAGAATGCAACTTTACACGTAGTTGGGGTTACATTCCTACGGAATGCCATCGTTCGGTGAAATTTTGCTCTCTACCGAATTGTAATGCCTACGACATTAAAATAGAATACTTTTTTATATATTTATCTCTTTATAGGCAAAGCCGTTTTCTCGCCGCAGGATTTACCTA
Source organism: Bacteroidales bacterium (assembly GCA_031271725.1). The sequence continues at coordinate 9,724 of JAISVE010000071.1, read as the reverse complement.
CAGAATTTCTTGGTAGAACACAAACTGTAACCAAGCATCAACTCATGCGTTGCATAACTGTGCGATATTAGCCTGTTCAAATCCAAACTCAAGGCATAACCTACACGGAACTTGCCTATACGGACTGTAAAGTGAGGCATAAGCGATAAGCCCTTGTAACGTGAATCTAAGTTCTGCTTGGCAATGATACCTGCCCACCAACTCAAATCATTGCTGTCGATATGCTGGATGTAACGTAAGCCAAAATCCAACTGGGCACGTGTATTGATATCCATCTTATATACCACAGAAGGTTCAAGCTGTGAGTCCCTACCTGTATCAAAGGCATAACCCAACTGTAGCATTCCTGTTAATGGAGGAATAGGCTCGCTCTCGCCAAAAAGGTCGGGACGTATAGGTATCAGGTTGGTTACTGAAAGTCCTGCAAAAAAGTTATAGTCTTGAAAGAACACACCGACGTTGGCATTGGGATAAATACCGTGACGACGTTGGATGTTCTCACCCTCGTTGTTAGCGTGGTCAATTACTTCCTGACCGATTTGGTAGCGGTAGAACTTACCGGATACCCCAAAGGATAGCTGGCGGTCTAAGGTAGGTGATTTGGTATAACGGTTGCCTCGCGACATTGGAATATGGTAGGCAACGGTTACCTGTGCTCCTTGCTGGTAAGAATAGCCGTTCTTATCGTTAAACAAGTATGCTCCCAAGCCTAAACCGCCTTTACGCATACGTGTTTGAAAGCTCAGGATTTGGGTATTCGGTGCGTCTTTAAGTCCTATCCATTGTTGTTTGTGGGTAAGCATAAAGTGAGTACACTCGGCGGCTCCTGCTGAAGCAGGATTCATAAGGTAGTTATGGAAATGGTACTGGTTGTATATTGTGTACTCCTGTGCCGATAAACTGCCCGCTAAGCTGGTCAGGCTTAGCAGAAAGGCAATTATTTTGATTTTTGTATTCATAGTATTTTTGATTTTTTGATTTTTCTATATTTGGTTATTTGTTGTTGACTGATGATTTGCTTATACGGTTAACTTAAATAAGTAAATCTGCAGTCAACAACAAAATTTATTTCGTATTAATCAGCATAAAATGTCCTACAAAGTGTTTTTTCAGTTCAGGTAAATACAATCTATACCAATATCCGTCACTTTTCATAACTTTGCCGTTGTAAATACCATCCCAAGCTTTTTCGGGAGAAGAATCCGTTATAAATGCTAATTCTTTGCCGTGTCTATCAAATATTTGTAATTCTACTTTCTCGTAAGCATCCAAATTCTTAATTACCCAACGGTCGTTTCTATCATCGCCGTTTGGAGAAAAAGAAGGTGGAAACTCAAGCGGAACTTCATTTACATAAAATCTAAAATTGTCTTTACAGCCGTTGTCGTCTGTTACATAAACTTTACGCCAGCCGATTTTCATGTCGTTTAATATATTGTTATTGAAAGAAATGATTTTTGTAGAATCATCTACTGCGTAGTTAAACGGCTGCGTGCCTCCACTAACATCTACAAACACGGTTTTCTTTTCTATCTCAATCACATCTAATATCTCAGGTGTAGGATACATAGAAACTTCAGCCGATACTGTTTTTTCGCAAGTTCCGTTGTTTACAATTATAGTATAAATTGTATTTTCTTTCGGACGCTCCGAAGAAGGAAAACGCAAAGAAGAGCCGATTACAGTAGGCATTAATTCGCTATCGCGTTCTCTTGTCCACTTGAAGCTGAATGTATTGCCCGGTGTTAATACAGTTGTGTCGGCTTCCAAAAAGACTTGGTCGCCCGGACAAACATAATATGGCATTGGTGTAATAATTTGTACATCAAAATCTGCCAAAGTAACGGTATGTTTTTGTTTGTCTGAGAAACAGCCGTCTTTTTCTGCTACAAAGTAATAAACCGAGTTGCTTGACGGTGTTACTTCATAATTTTTGTTTGCCGGATTGTTGGATGATGGTACTACTACGTTTCCAAAAGCATCTTCCCACCACCAAGAAGTTCCGTTTGAAGTATTTCCTTCTAGTATAGTGCTTTCGCCTACACAAATTTTGTATTCTTTGTTGGATCCTACTTCTACTGTCAATACTTCTAATTTGTGCGGAGTACTTGGAAGTATTTTTGTACACATTTCTTTTGTTCCTATTGCATTCAAATTACGTAACTTTACTCTATATTGAGTTGTTGTAGCCGGACTGACAGATATTTGACTAACATTAGAACCACCCGGAACCGGAGACCAATTAGTACCATCCGTAGATTGTTCCCAAACAATTTCCAAACTACCTGTTTGTGCATCTGTACCGGTTGTATTTATCTCGAATGTAACCGGTGCCGGTGCATTTTTACAAATGGAAGTTTCCCAAGTGCCTATTGTACTTGCAGTCAAACTTGTTACCAAATAATTAATAGTTGAGTTTCCTGAAATACAAGTTTTATCATCTACTCCCAAAACTGTAATCACGCCATTGCCCGGTGTTGATGTAGGTACGTTAAATGTATTTCCAGTACCGGCTTGCGGCGTGCCGTCTAACTCCCAAGTATAAACCGGATTTGCAGCCGAAGCGTTTGTAAGCGTAATTGTTGCTGCTTCGCCTACGCAAACTGCTATGTCTTTATCTGCAGGGTTTATTGTGAATGAATAGTCATCTTTTTTGCTTAAGGTAACTTCCATTTCATCATATTCTTCTCCATTATATGCAATGAATACCCAAACATTGCCGTCAACCAATTCGGCTGGTGTTAATGTTTTTGGCTGGTCGGCATCAGCTGTGATTGTTATTAACGATGGGTCTGTATCTGACGGACGAGGAGTAGTACCTTTTAGATACCAAGTTCCTTTTTTCATTTTTTGTCCATAACCTCTCATTACATGTGTTGTTTCATCGGGACAGAAATAAATTGTAGAGTCTTTTCCAACTGCTACTCCTTTTATTTCTAATTCTGTCGGAAGCGATGTACAACCATCGAAAGTATAAGTAACTTTAATTTTACCACTGTGGTCTCCACGAATATCGGCTGTGCTTTCCGTAGCTCCATAAACATCATTTATTATAGTTGCAACGGCTGGATCTGCCGGAGTGGCTTTTTCCCAAGCCCAAGTTCCGTTATTTGGTACAGCAGCCGATGGTTTTCCTGTTACTTCAAGCGTTTCGCTTGTAAATATTACTGTTGCGTCATCTGCAGTTGAAATTGTTGGTATCTCTTTAACTTCAGCCGTTACTTCGGTACGTGTAGCACTTTCGCAACCTTTATCACTAATTGCTGCTGCCCATGCACTTGTAGAACCTACGGCTGTTTGGCTTGGTGCGGAACCTGCTGTTGTTGAAGGCAAATCATCCGTGTACCATTTTATAGTTTCATTTGTTCCTGCTATAGCACGTCCTACGTGTGCGTTTTCGTCATAGCAATGAATTGTATCTTTTGCTGTTGGTGCACTTGGTAGAGGGTTTACGGTAATTTTTGCCGTAATAGAGTCTTTACAACCTGTGCTTGTTGTTGCAATCACAGTATAAGTTTCAGTTGATGTTGGGCTTGCCACAACTGTTGCTCCTGTATAAGTGTTTAATGAGCTTGGATTTGGTTTCCATACCCAATTTGCTGCTGTGATAGTAGAGTCTGCTGTTGCCACAAGCGTTGTGTCTTGCCCGTTACATATTTCTGCCGTAAATGCAGAAGCCACACCATTTATTTTAATTACAGGAGCATTATGTATTGTAGCTGCTACCGCTTTTCTTTCAGATTCGCAACCATCTTTATAAAGGGCTACATAGTATGTTGTTGTTTCCGAAATTTCGGGTGTAGTCCAAGGTGAACCTGTTTGCGGAACTCCTTCTACTTCTATCGGAGATGTTGCCGATTCGCTTGCATACCAACGTATTGTACCTGTGGCTTCATTTCCGGTTGCTTCGAGTTCTAATGTGCCGGTTCCGCAACGAGCATCAGGCACCGTATCTGTAATTTCGAGTGTACTTGTTACTTTCAATTCCACTTTTACAGAATCAGTGCAACTTCCTCTCTGAACAATAAAGAAATATTTACCTGCATCTGTACCCAAAGCAGGGTCTATGGTATATTTTTTAGCACCAGCATTGTTGCTTAATCCTCCGGCAGTTATAATATTATCAGGACTACCTTTTGCCCAACCCCAAACAGCTTCGTTAGGATCTTCGTTGGTTATACCTACTAAATTCACTTCTGCTCCGGCACATTCTTCAATTTCGTCTTCGGCTACAGCAATGTTAAGAGCGTCTAAGGAAACATGGAATACACGGGTGTAAAATTCCAATACGCCGCAAGTGGTAGAAGGAGGAGCAAGTGTTACCACAGTACCAGCATTGTCTGTAATTTTTACACGATATGTTTTTGTTGTACTTTCGGGTGTAATAAGGAAAGTAGGAACAGTAGTGTACGGTGCAGTAGCGGTTTGATATGTATCTTCCAACTGCCAAGTTCCTGTGCCGACAGCATCATTGTAATCATCGCAAGATTGCAATTGAAAGTATAATGTAGGATTTGTAGGGAATAAATCAGCAAAACTTCCATTAGGAGTAGCTGCATTTACCGGTACTTCCATTTTAAATTCAATCGGGTCGGTAGAACAAACCGTTGCTTCGCTTGCACTTGGCTCAAAGCCATCGGGGAAAAAGTCGATTTTGGGCAAACAACGAGTTATCAAAATATCGTCTATCAATACGTCGTTACCGTTAACTCCTTTACCATTGTTTACTAATCGAAGCATATAAGTCTTACCCGGTTCTGTGGTAAATACCAAGGTGGTTTGTTGCCAACGGTCTTTTTTGCCTGTTCTTACATCGTTCCAATCTCCTCCAGGTCCATTGAAACCATAATTGCCGGAAGAAGTTGATTCTACAACTGCATTGGTAATTTTATCAACTAACTGAAAGGTAATATTACAAAAGTCTGAACCTTGCGGATCTGCAGATGCATACCAAGCAGAAAACTGATAAGAAGAGCCATCATCACAAACAGCACTTGGAGGCAAATCATATTCAAAGAAAGTACCGGGGACACCTGAAGCATTTATAGCTAACATTCCGGTTCCTGTTTTGCCGGTATAACTTGCAGTATGTTCTGATAATGTTTTATTATAAGTACCGTCCGTATTATTCCAACCTGGCCAGTGGGTATCTGTACCTGTACCATTGGCAGTGGATTTGATAACAGCATAACCGGCACCATTGTTCAATATTCCATTATCATCCGGAATATTTCCATTGCAAGTAAATACATATTGAGGATCAATTCTTACTCCATCGCTACCATCTAACTCTCCTCTAGGATTGCTGCAACCCGCTGGAGTATTTATCGGAAAATCGTATCTCAATACTTCGATAATATCTCCCGTATCGTAACAACAAAGTTGGGTTTCTAAAGAAATAGTTTTCTTAGAACCATAATTTCCAATAACAGAATATACTACTTTAGTACCTTTTCCGGCAGGTGTTGTAACTGTTATTTGTTTTCCTGTACCAGGTAATATGGTTGGAGTTCCTCCATTAATACTTTCTGTCCAAGTATAAGTAGAGCCCGCATCTCCAAGTCCTTGTGCTGTAAGTATAAGTGCCGATGTCTCACAAATTTTACTGCCGTCAACAGCACCTGTATTAGTAATAAGAGCCTCTTCTTGACAACCGTATATTTTAATGTATTCTATACCAAGAACAATAGGAAAATTACTGTTGCTTTTTTTGAAAAATTCAAATTCAAAACCTGTTGTTGCATTTCCAAGGGTCATTGTCCCTGTAAAAAGGGCGTATGCTCCTGTTGTTGTCGGTTTAAAGACATTTGGCGTTTGTTGATTCCAGCCACTCCAACCTTGATTGGTTCCATTAGTTCCTGTCCAAGTCATAGCTCCTTGTCCGTCATGCGCATTGTTACCGTTACCTTCCCATAAAATATTGATTTGGTCGTTAGGGTTACACCAGCTATGACAATTATTAGTAGCTGTATTTGGATATGCCATAGAAAGCACATTCCACATTTTTATTTCTACCTTATAAGTATTACCGGATTTCAAACCTCCAATCGTAAATCCTCCATATCTGTCGTCATTATCTTGCATAGGATTAATTACAAGCATATTTGGACTTTGTCTTCTACCATCTGTTGGCGGAATATCTGCATATTGTGGACTCAAATCTTTTGGATTTTGCACAATAGCATACTGGCGTGTTTTATTTGGATTGTTGTTATTATTTTGATAATCCGTATTTTGAGGAGAAAAATTACCCGTAGGAACATAATCATATGTATTTTCGTCCACAACAAAACTACCCATATTAGCTTGACTCTGGTTCCAACGGGCAGGGGGAGTACCATTTAAATAGGAGAAATCCATATCACTTATTAACCTTTGTTCACAAGGTATAACTGCTTGGGCTTTGACATTCAATGTAAAACAACTGAAAACAGACAATATAATCAGTTGTAAAATTTTATTGTTTTTCATAATAATATAAGTTAATTAATTTTTGTTTTCATCCTAACTGGAATTTATTCGATTTTTTATTAGTAGAATGATTTTTTGTGTTTTAAAAATCTTCTATTAACGTTTCGAGTTACTTAATTCCTATATGTAAAATGCAAAAAATGATGAAAACGTTGCATTGAAAATAAAAATATTCATTTAAATTCAGATAAATTAATTTTCAACTTACAAATATACAAAAAAAATCCATAAAAAAATAGTATAAAAATAGAAATAGAGGAAAATGTGTTGAAAAACATATTTTTAGAGAATTGTGTGTAAAAATAAAGCAATTAGAAGAGATTTAGAGAGAAATTTTATCAAACAATTTTTTGTACCAATAATTTCTAAGAAAAATAAATCTACTCTAATTATCTTCTTTAAACCAACTTGCATACATAGCATAGTTATGTGCTATCCTTTGATTTATTTCTTTTGATTGTGCAGGGTCAACATCTTTTACATATTTTGCTGGAACACCTGCCCAAATGGTATTTGGCGGGATAATTGTATTGCTTAATACCACTGAGCCGGCGGCTACAATAGCTCCTTCGCCGACTTCTACATAATCAAGCAGGGTAGCCCCCATTCCTATAAGTGCATAATCGTTTATTTTTGCTCCGTGAACAATCACATTATGTCCGATGGAAACATAATCACCTATTTCTACCGTTGATTTTTGATATAATGTGTGCAAAACCGCACCGTCTTGTATATTTACATTGTTGCCTATGCGGATAGAATTTACATCACCCCGCAAAACAGCATTAAACCAAATGCTGCAACCGTTGCCTATTACTACATCACCCACAATAGTAGCATTTTCTGCAAGATAACAATCTTTTCCTATTTGCGGAGTGAAACCGCGTACTGATTTTATTAGTGCCATAGTGTTAAGTTACACACACCCTAAATCCCAGCCCCCTTTCCCCGCAAGGAAAAAAGTGTTTTGGACTTATGGAAGCAATTAATTATTTACAATTTATGTTAATGACAGCTTAAAATATTGCGGTGCTACGCACCTAAAAACGATTTACAAATTAAAATTCTACAAATATTTTCTGCAATCTGAGCCTTGTTTTACTTCAAAAGGTGCAGAACACCGTAAATATTTGTAGAATTTTGACAAAAAACACATCGAAGATGCGTAGCATCGCAATATTTTAACCCATTATTTGTATGATTTTTTGTTTTTATTTTTTATCTGTCTTTAATTACCCTTTAGGGGATTTAGAGGTTTTCTCGCTTTCCAAAATCATATCCAATGTTTCGAGGTTAATTTTTTTAGCAATTATTTTTCTTTCTTTGTTTAGCAGATACATTCCCGGCGTTGTGCGTACATCATAAAAATACCAGTGATTAGATTCTCTTTTCGGATCCCAAACATTTACCCAATCGTAAAGACCATGTTCATCTATAAATTTTTTCCACTCTTCTTTATCTTCATAAATGTAAAAAGCAAACACCTCAAAAAAATTATCTCCTTTATACTTTTGATAAACTTCTTTGTAAAGTTTTGGCATTTCTTTTTTGCAATGTCCGCACCCCGGTTCGTAAAAAGCAATAAGAATATAATCTTGCGGAATGTCCGATAAACTTATACGTTTCCCATCGAATGTTTCTACAAATAAATTAGGTGCGGAAGCTCCTATTTGGTTGTATTTTACCGCTCTAACTTCTCTATCTAAATCGGCAAGCAGGGTAGAATCTGCCCATTTAGCTTCGCCCGACAAATAATATTTTTCGGAAATAACCATTGTCATTTTATCCATTCCCATCATATTGCTTTTTAAAGCATAATTAAGCATATTGGTTACCATATTTTGAAACGTCAGCGTATCGCCGCGTGTTTTTTCTATTAGTTTCACGGCTTGATCGGCGATTGTATCGGGGTTTTGAACAAGCATTTTATCCATAAACATATCAATTTTTCCGGACAAAATGTTTGTATAGAGCAAACGTTGGTCGCTCAAATCCGTATTATCAAAAAAGTGGTTGCGATTGTAATAATAACGTGAAATTTGACGTATAGAATCCGGTAATTCCTCCATTTCAGGCACTTCAACAGGTATCAAGGCTTTTAAAATTACTCCAAGAGCTTTACCTTTATAGCTCTCGGCTAAATTTTTTTGATATGTGGACACCGCCATATCTATTTCGTTTATTTTTTTCTCTATACCTAAAGCTTCGGCAGAAGTTTTGTCTTCTATTTTGTCAAAATTTTCTTTCAATTTGCCTATTTCTATTCTATTATTGTAAACATATTTTACATAATCTTGAAAAGCCTGCGATTGTTCTCCGTTGAGTATATTTACGTTAGTAACCATATTTGCAGTGTCGGATATTGCAACTTTAAAATCTTGGTCGTCGGAAATTAATAAATCAAAATAAGTAATATTAGGAAAATAAACGGCATACATCCCCTCGCTTAGTTTTTTGTCTTTTGCAAAAGTTCCTTTACCGGCGTCGTTCAACTGAATAGTGTCCACGGCATACATTTTTCCGTAAAAATACATAACTAAATTTACCGTATTGTTTTTCATTTGCGGAGCATCTATTTCTATTGCATAATGCTCTGCTTGCTCCGGTGCTTTTTTTGTGGATGCCAACAAACTGCCAATGCCAAAAGCAATTAACAGCGTAAAAATTAATAGTTTTTTCATATGTTCATATTTTATTTTTTCACTAATGTCGTACGGAATTGACTCCCTTTGGTCGTTGACCGTTGGTTCGCATTATCATTATTTATGGCTTACATTAATGTTATGCCCGTTTAATGTGTCAATATTTTATCTTTTTTTATTTAATGTCGTGTGGAATTAATTTTTTTAGTTCGCATTTTTATTATATGTTTACATTGATGCAAATGATCGTCTCATTATGACTTTATATAGTTCTGTTCTATTTTTTGTTTTAACCAATTAATTTCTGTTTCATTCAAAAACGGACTAAGAGAATTATACACTTTTTTATGATAATTTTCAATCCATTCGAGTTCTTCATTATTTAACAACGCAAAATTAATCAATTTCTTATCAAATGGAAAGAGAGTTAGCGTTTCAAACGAAAAAAAATCACCAAACTCCGTTTTTACTGTTTTTGTTACAAGGATAATATTTTCTATCCGAATGCCGTATTCGCCCTCACGGTAAATCCCCGGCTCGTTGGAAATCAACATTCCTTCTTCAAGTTTCACGGGATTTACATCCCGGCGAATACTTTGCGGTCCTTCGTG
>JAISVE010000049.1 GCA_031271725.1 Bacteroidales bacterium | reverse complement strand
ATAATTTATCTCGCCCGGACGCATATAATACAAATAGATAAAATAGGTATTTTCAGTATCGAAAAAAGTATTTTCAAAATTCACAAAATCATTATCCGACTCTCCGCTTGAAACATTGTAAACATAATCGTAAAAGCCTTGTTTTACGGGCAAATCAAGTTGATATTCCCCTTTGCCGGAATTATAATTCATTTTATACTGTGGCAACTTCTGCCAGCAAGTAAAATCTCCCATCACATAAACATCTTTATTCGGAATATAGGGCGAAGCAAGCATAAAATGCACCATTGCGTAATCGCCTTCCAAATCGGAATTGCCCAAGCCCGCAGCCTTAATTGCAAACTGTCCGTTTATATCATCTCTGTCTGCATATTCATAACCTTTGTAACTCTTGTCTGTGTATAGTGTGATGTGGCGCGTGCCGTCAATCAAGTCAGTGCTTAAAACACCGCGCGCAGTATATGTAATCGGACGAATATCAAAATTGCGGAACTCATTCAAGCCGTCAAAAACAAGTGCATCATCATAACGGTATTCCAAATAATTTCCATTACTCGAGCGCAATGGAATATCACGTGTTGTATAGATGTTCTGATTCTGTTTGACAAGCAATAGAAGGTTTGCAGTATTTGCAACGGGGATTGAAGGGTCAACTTGTGCGGTTATGTTTAATTCCTGCTTTGTCCTGCTGTATTCAACTCTGCGTGGCTGCATTACGGAAGCATCAAATGTTGTTTTGTTTTCATAAATGCGTATGGGAATTTCGAGCAGGTATTCCGAAGGGTTATCAACATCATAAATTTGTATAAGATAATTGCCTGAAACACGCGGCTGCACTTGATTGTCGGGAAATTCAAAACCGTAATGAACATAATTTACTCTTGTGTTGAAAGATAGTTCCGGCGCAGGAATATCTACTTCATTGATGCCTGTTGCAAACTCCTGATCTTTTAGTCCCGATGGTTTGAAATCGGGATTGCAGTGCTGCAAGCGGTACCGTAGTGTAAGTGATTCGTCATTGAGGTCATCGAAACCTATTTTGAGTGTTTCTCCACTGCCGAGTTCTATTATAGCCGATGCGGGCGCAATGCTTACAGACGAAAATCTTTGCGCTTGAGTTTGCGTTTGAACTATAACCAATAATAATGTAAAACAGAAAAGTTTAATATTGTTCATGTCTTAAAATTAAGGAATTGGTAAAGTTACAATAAATCTCAATAACCGCTGTTTAAGCTATATTTTGAAAAAAAGTTATTAACAATATTGTTTTTTTGCATCTCAAAACGTTATTTATATAGAGGGGACTTAAGAGGGGACTTAATTTTTTATTAACCAAAATTTGCAAATAGTAAATTTATTTGTAAATTTGCAAACACTAAAACACTATGCTCATCGTAAACAAAATGTTATTAGACAAATTCACAATTAAACATGCCGGCACATTGCAAGCAATAGACAGATGGATAGAAACCGTAGAATCTGCCCAATGGAAAAACCATAACGATCTGAAAAGAACATTTCCAAGTGCAGATTATATCGGCAAAAGCAGATATGTATTTAATATAAAAGGTAATAACTATAGAATTATATCGGTAGTTCAATTTATAGGGAACATGCTTGTTGTTTGCTTTGTTGGCACACATAGCGAATATGATAAAACTGATTGTTTAACAGTAATGCAATAAAGCACGCGGCTTGCATAGCACCTTAACTAAAAAATTTATTAGTATGAAAGCACAATTCAACAAAGAAAAACTTACTTCAAAGGCAGAGTACGACAGCGCATTATCGTATATGAAAACCTTGATAACAAAGGCTGCAAAAAATGGAAATTTAGATGACCCCGGTAGTGAAAACAATGAAAGTCGTGAAATTTGCAGAATAGGAAAATTATGTGCAGATTTTGAAGATAATGAAATGCAATTTGAGAACATTACCGTAAGGGGACGTTCGCCATTGGTTATAGCCTTACAGGAGGAGATGTACAAACGCAATATGAAGCAAAAGGAAATTGCTAAAATGATAGGTATAAACGATACTGTTTTTAGTCTGTTTATGACCGGGAAACGCCACTTGTCCTTGAACAATGCAAGGCGACTATACAAAAAAATGAATATAGACCCTAAACTTATTTTGGAGTATGCCTAATCAGAATGGATTGCTGTGGGCTTTGTTTGTTACAAATGCTGTGTCGTTGAGGGAGTGCAGGAAGGCTTTCAGGGATTGTTTTTCGCCGGGGGTTAATTGCACGCCGCCCTCGCTTAAATGGTGCATTAGTGGGTCGATAGTGGGTGAAAAAGTAATATGTTCGCTGTAATGGTCGATAACTTCGTCAATGGTTTGAAATCTGCCGTCATGCATATATGGGGCGGTAAATCCTATATTACGCAGGGTGGGGATGCGGTAGGGAATGCCGTCTGCATCAAGTCCGTTGTTGGCGCTGAGATAGGTTGAAAAGCGCATATTGCCTCCTCCTCCGTGGCAATGGAAGCAATCCGCACCTTCTTCGGTGGTGAAAAGTTGATAGCCTTTCAGTTCTTCCTCTGTGAGCGTGCCGGTTCCTGAAACAAATCTGTCAAAGCGGGAATTTGCAGATACAAGTGTGCGGGTGAATTGGGCGATTGCTTTGCAAATACGGTCTGCCGTAACGGTTTCCGTACCGAAAGCGGCTTTGAAAAG
>JAISVE010000177.1 GCA_031271725.1 Bacteroidales bacterium | reverse complement strand
TTGTAAAACAAATTATGTTGTCGAAAATTTTAAGAAATCCAATTTTAATATCGGTACTTTTTCTTGGCATTGCCGGAGTTGCAAATGCCCAAAGTTCGGATGCACAAAATATAAAATACCGCAGGAGTTCTTTGTCCATGATTTTGCTGGATACGGGCGAATTCAAGCATGCCGGCGATTTTAAATATAAAAACGTTATCATTAACGGTTGGGAAAAATACCCTTTTCCCGATAAATACGACAAAAACGAAATTGCAACAACTATTATTGATATTACTTACGATACTCTAAGATATACGAAGTTGCCGGATAAACAAAGAAAATATACGGAATCGCAAATAAGAAATTTGAAAACGCAAAATGCTACTATTTGCAAAGCCATAGCAGAGCATGATAAAAAACTGAAAAATCTTAAGGAACGCGGGCGAGATACATCTGGAATTGCAAATTTGAAAAAAGAAAAAAATATTGCCATTGCTTCCAATAATGAAAAAATTTTGCGACTGAAACAAGGGCGCGGCATGGACCCGTATCAGGCATATAACGACTCTAAAAAAGATATAGGTGAAGCACATGTCTATGTCGGAGAAGCATTAAGAAAACAGAGAATAGGAAATCAATTGGTGAGGGAATGGTTTAGTTCAAAAGACAGTTCCGGAAACGGAAAAATGTTTGATATGAGTACCATTCAAAAAAGGGGATTTTATGATGCGAGCATGCTTGATGTGCGAACTGCACAGTCCGGTATAAGGGGAATGGCTGCTTTGGCTGATGCAGGCGAAGAATTGATAAATAATACTTTTGTATCCGTAACAAGTTTGGAATTTATCGACAATAAAATTTTGGCGGAAGCACTTAATGCTATAGCAGATGTTGCAGAAAATTCTTCACTGTCTTATGCAGGAGCAATCGGAGGTTTGCTAAGCCTTGGCATATCCGTAGGCACAAGAATTGCCGCTGCAGCAATTAAAGACGGCTATTCGGTATTCTCAAAAACATACTTGTATAAACTAACTTGGAACGATTCCATAGCAGCTGAGTTTTACAATATTTGGGGTGATGAAGAAGCATTTGACAAGATGGATTTTCCGATTGAATTTGTTGGAGGCTATTATGAAAGAAGTGTAATAAATGCTGGCGTTTTTAATAAAGAGGAAGACAGAAAAGCGGAGCAGGTTTTAAGTAAAGTGCTCGTAAGAAATATTGATAAGGTTTTTGCCACGCTCCAAAGAGAGAATGACGTCTTCAAACCCAAAGTTCCTATTTTAAGCACAAGTCCCATAACGGCAGAGATAGGTATGAAAGAAGGTTTGGAGGGCGGTGAGAAGTTTGAAGTCCTGGAAATGACACAGGATCCAAACACAGGACGTACAAACTGGGTAAGGATAGGCACCACAACTGCTGATAAGAATTTTATTTGGGATAACCGCTATAATGCGGGCGATGAGCCTGAAAAGCCTGTTATGGATGCAAACGGCAAGCCAATAACCGTAAGCACTTTCACTCGTGTTGGTGGTGCGCAGCCCGGTATGTTATTAAGACAAATTAAATAAAAAGATAAAATTATGAAACGAGTATTAGTCTTTGCCGTAATATTTTTTATGGCAGCCTCTCTTCCGTCTGCTGTATCCGTAGTGTCTGCTCAGGCGATAGCAAAAAAGAAAGCAAACAAGGATACCCGAAATTGGCGTTATGAAATAGAAGCAGCAGGTGTAGGCAATCAAGGCACTTATCAGGTAAAAGTCTGGTCTTATTCCAAAAAAGCGAATGTTGCCGTTGAGCAGGCTAAAAAGAATGCTGTTCACGGTATTATTTTCAGCGGCTTTACTGCCAACGAAAAGTACCGTGTAAGCCAAAGAGCTCTTGCTTCAAGTTCCAATGTGGAACAGGAACACGGCGACTTCTTCGATGATTTTTTTACTGACGGCGGAAAATACTTGAAATATGTTCAACTTTCTAACGGCGGAGCAATAGATGCAGGCGACAGAATAAAAATAGGCAAGGAATATAAAGTAGGCGTTGTCGTAAATGTCAATGTAAGCGACTTGCGGAAAGATTTGGAAGATGCAGGTATTATAAAGAAATTAGGTTCCGGATTTTAAAATTTTATATTATGAAGAAGATATTATCAATAGCCGTTTTTACAACCTTCTGTGCTTGCTTTTGTGTTTATGGTCAGCGCAATGCTCAGACAAAAGTTGCTGGTAACTACAGTTATACCGTAAGTTGTCTTGGCACAGAGTTGGACGGCTCTCAAACCCTTGAAGTTTGGGGCTATGGCCGCAATCGTTTTGATGCAGCGGAACAGGCAAAAAAGAATGCTGTTTATGCAGTCCTCTTTGACGGTATAAGAGATGGCAGGGAAGGTTGTGAAGTTAAGCCTCTTTTAACAGGTGTAAATGCAAGAGAGAAGCATCAAAACTACTTCAACCAATTTTTTGCCGACAAGGGCGAATACCTGAACTACGTTTCCCTGCGTGATGAACGCATAGACAATAAGTTTACAAGAGAGAAGAAAGGTGCCAAGCATGGTAATACACGCAGTGTTATAGTGCGTGTGCTTCGCCCGCAGTTGGAACAAAAGTTAATCAGTGATAACATTTTAAAGTAAACCCTTAATATTATGAAAAAATTATATGTTTTAGCCTGCTTGCTGCTTGCTGCATTTGTGGCTTATCCGCAGGCAAAGAAGCCAACGTTAATGGTAGTGCCGAGTGATAACTGGTGCATACAGAACGGCTTTGTGCAGGAGTTCGACAATCAGGGCAAAATGATGAAGTTGCCGGACTACAGGCGTGCGCTGCAAGAGAGTTTTGACCTTGTACAGGTTATTGCAAAGATAAACGAATTGATGGCTGAACGCGGCTTTCCGCTTAAAAATCTTGAATCCACCTTAAAATCAATTGAGAACCAGTCTGCCGAAGATGCCATGTATAGTGGCAGCAATGAGTTGAGGGAGTCGCCGATAGATGTGTTGAAGAAAACAGCGAGGGCTGATATTTGGATACAGCTTTCATGGAATATAAACACTTCGGGTCCTAAAAAATCCATTACCTTTATTTTACAGGGCTTGGATGCCTACACAGATAAGCAAATAGCAGGTGCAAGCGGAACGGGCTCTCCTTCTTTCAGCGTAGAATTGCCTGTTTTGCTCGAAGAAGCCGTATTAAGCCATCTTGACAACTTTAACGTTCAACTGCAAGCGCATTTTGAAGATATGTTTGCTAACGGCAGAGAAGTTATTTTAAGAATAAGGGCAACAAATTCTTTGGAATATGGGCTTGAAACAGAGTATGACGGCAAGGAACTATCAACAATAATCGAAGACTGGGTTAATGACAATACTGTTCAACACCGTTTCAGCACTTCCGACATAACTGAGAATTTTATTCTTTTTGAACAGGTGAGGATACCTTTATACGATGAGTCCGGCAACCCTGCCGATACTCGCCGTTGGGCTCGCGGTTTGCAGAAATATCTTAAAGACACTTACAAGATAGATGCAAAAATTCTGACCCGGGGATTAGGACAGGTGCAGTTGATTGTAGGATAATTGTCAAATTAAAAATTTATTAGTATGAAAAATATATTAACAGTAGTGATATGTATTGCGCTAAATCTTGGTGTTTTACATGCTCAAAACAACGACAATACAGGGCTTATAAGCCTTACGGCTTACGTTCCCGAGCAAATAGAGGCAATACCTGAAATTTCAAGTGCCAATTTGCAGAATAAATTAAATCAAATTATTGTAGCAAATGGTTTTGGCGAAGAGGCTAATCAACGCTTTATAGTTGCTGCCAATATTCAAGTTCTGACAAAAGATATTACCCCTACAGCTCCGCCTATGCATGCTGTTACGCTTGAGGTGAATTTGTATATGGGTGATGGTATAACAGGCACTTTGTTTTCTCAAACAGCCGTAACAATAAAGGGTGTTGGTGAAACGCAAACAAAAGCATATTTGAATGCTTTCAGGAATTTTTCGGTAAAAGCCCCGTCTTATCAGACATTTTTGGAAGCCGGCAAGAAGAAAATTATTGCCTATTATAACAGCCATTGCGAGGCTATCTTTAGAGATGCGCAGGTACAGTCCGCTGCGGGCAACTATGAGGCTGCGATAAGCATACTAAGCACTATACCATACGCCAGCACGGATTGTTATAATAAAGCCAATACTCATATATTGCAGGCGTATAAATCAATGATAGACCGTGATTGCAGGGCTAAACTTGCACAGGCAAAAGGAATATGGGTTGCAGGACTTAATGGCGATGCAGCTGTAAGGGCAGCAGCAGAAATAGGAAACATTCTCACAACAATAAGTGCAGATGCTTCATGTTTCGGAGAAGTGAACTCCTTTTTTGACCAGGTTGGAAAGAGAGTTAGAGAGATTGATGCAAGAGAATGGAATTATATTTTGCAGGATCAGAAACTCGAAGGCGAACGCATAAAGGCGGCTCGCGATGTAGGTGTGGCATTTGGTCAAGGTCAGCAGCCCACTACCTATAATGTTCGCTGGTGGTA
>JAISVE010000167.1 GCA_031271725.1 Bacteroidales bacterium | reverse complement strand
TGCAAGCCTTGTATTAAGGAATTAAGGGCAATATCCGATGTTTATGAGGATTGGCAGGAAGAAACAGGTGTAAAGATGATACTTATTTCTATTGATGACTCTCGCACTACAGCGCAAGTCCGCCCTCTTGTTAATGCACAGGGGTGGGATTTTGAGGTGTTGCTTGATGTTAATAATGACCTTAAACGTGCAATGAATGTTGCAAATCCTCCCCATGTTTTTGTTTTGGACGGTAGCGGAAAAATCGTGTACCAGCATAATGGTTATTCTGATGGTAGCGAAGAGGAAATTATTGAGGAAGTACGAAAAGTAGTTAAGTGAAGTAGAGATAGAATTTAGTATTGTAAGTTGTAAGAAGAAATTAAAGAATGAGAATAAAACCCTTAATTATTTAATTCTTTCATTAAAATATGGGTTTATGAACCGACAGTTAGTAATTATAACAAGCATTTTATTAAGCGTTTTAGCAGCGGCTTACGGACAATTGCCTTTAGGTGGCGGTATTGTGTCCGGCGGCGTTCAAATAGATGCACAGGTTTATGCGAGAGATACGGCAATAGGAGCGCAGGATGTTGACGAAAAATTCAGATCAAACATGTTTGCCACAGTTCAATATACGTATGGAAATTTTAATGCAGGAATGCGCATAGAGGCATACGTGCCGCCAATGCTTGGCTATGATTCACGTTACAACAAAGCCGGTGTTGCAAACTATTACGCCCGATATGCCAACAACTTTATAGACGTTACTGCAGGTACTTTTTACGAGCAATTCGGAAGCGGTTTAATATTGCGTTCCTATCAGGATTGGAATTTGGGTATGGACAATTCTATTCTCGGCGGACGTGCAGTAGTAATGCCAACAAGTGGAGTAACAATAAAAGGACTTATAGGAACGGAAAGATATTTTTGGGAATATAAGGGATTAGTACGCGGTGGCGATATAGAATTGGCGTTTAACGATTTTATAAAACCCATGCAGGCTTGGGGCACGCGCATAACCCTTGGTGGAAGTTTTGTTTCCAAATATCAAAAACGCGAGGATGTGTATAGACCCGGCGGCAATGATACAATGTATCTGCTAAACTTGCCCGCTAATGTTGCATCTTATGCTGCACGTTTGAATATAGAAAGCCACGGCTTTACATTTT
Source organism: Bacteroidales bacterium (assembly GCA_031271725.1). The sequence goes on along the minus strand of JAISVE010000167.1, from coordinate 5,066 downwards.
ATGGGGAATATGCACATAAATTTAATGACCCGTCTGCCGAGAACTATTGGACCTATAACCCCGGTAATGCACTGTTGTTTAATGTAGGATATTCAATGAAAGGACTCGGCATACTTTTGTCTGCAAAGAGTATTGACAATATGGGTTACCGCTTAGACCGCAACGAACTCGGGCAATTCGGAATGATAAACTATATGCCTGCGTTAACACGTCAGCATGTTTATACCTTGCCTTCGCTCTATCCCTACGCAACTCAGCCAAACGGAGAAGTTGGCTTTCAAGCGGATGTTATGTGGAAAACAGGTAAAAAAGGACCGTCATTCCACTTCAATGCATCATATACAGGTAATCTGAAAACAGATTCTATAGATCAACTTACTTACAAAACAACGCCTTTTTCTATTGGTAAGGAAACGTATTTTTTTGATATAAATTTAGATGTAAGCCACAAGTTTAATAAGAACTGGAAGGCAACTTTAATGTATATGTATCAAATCTATAATCAAGAAGTTTCAGGCACGCATTATGGCGATGGCGAAACAATAAAAGCGCATATAGCAGTGGGTGAGGTTACATACAGTTTTTTGAAAAAACACGCGTTGCGTTTGGAAGCACAATATATGAATACAAAGCAGGGCGAAGGTGATTGGCTTATGGGAACGCTTGAATATACTTTTGCTCCCAAATGGTTTTTCTCAATATCAGATCTTTGGAATATGGGTAATTCCGACAAAAACAAACGTTTGCATTATTACTATGCAACGGTTGCTTTTGTGCATGAGGCAACACGTGTGGCATTATCTTACGGCAGAGTTCGCCAGGGCGTGGTTTGTGCAGGCGGTGTATGCCGTGAGTTGCCTGCCAGCAATGGTTTAATGCTTACCCTTACAACAAGTTTTTAATTGCGCGACAATATGAAGAAAATACTACTTATACTAATAGGGTTATTTACAACAATTGCCTGCGACAGAATACCGGAAGATAGCAGGTGGACATCGTCTGACAAACTACCGGATTGGAACGGACAATATGTGTTGTTGGAAGATTTTACGGGCGTTCAATGTGTAAATTGCCCTGCGGCTGCGGAAGAAATAGAACGTCTTAAAGAAAAATTCGGTGATAAACTTATTGTTGTAGGCTTGCATCCTCAAACAAACCTCAACGAACCCATTAGTATGAGCCCCGATACTAATGGCAATAACCTTGATTTGAGAAACGATCAGGCAAATGAATATCATTCCTACTATAATAAACCACCTTTACCCGTAGGTATTGTAATGCAGAAGAATCAGCGGCTTAGTAAAGACAATTTTTATGGCAGCGTTTTAAGTTATTATACAAGAAAAGCAAGCGCAGAGATGAGTGTTGAGGCAAAGTTTGTATCAAACAGCATAAGCATAAATACAGATATATCATTTATTGATAACTATACAGGCAGTGGAAATACACAACTATCATTAATGATATTGGAAGACAGTCTTCTTGTTGTTCAACAAACTCCTTCGGGATATATTAGAAACTATCGCCAAGACCATGTTTTGCGTGCAATGGCAACACCCATTTGGGGCGATGAAATAACAGGGAGCAACACAAATGCAGGCAGTAACTTCAGTCATAGTCAAACAATAGAAATTAATGCAGAATGGAGATTAGCAAAACTTTCTGTTGTAGCAATACTTTTTGACAATAACACGAAAGAAGTTATACAGTGCGCTACTGCAAAAATATTAAATGAATAATAAAAATTATAACATTATGAAAAAATTATTTCTAGCAATAACATTTTTTGCGTTTATATTCGCAACAACAAATGCTCAATCACTTAAATTCGGTGTTAATGGAAATTATATCGAAAATGGAAGTGAGTTATATTATTTAGGAAGTCATTATGATCCTGAATTTGATGCTCTATACTTAAAACTTTATTTTCTACTCACAAACCAAACAAATGGCGAAATCCAAATAGAAGGTAATTATGCTTCTGTGGAAGAACCCTTTGGAACGGAGTCGGAGTGGTGTGGCTTTGGCTTTTGCTGGCCCGATAATATAATAGATACATCTGTGATGGCGGCAGGTTACACAGAGGGCTTGCAAGATGAACTTTACATTACCGTAACTCTTACCGAGAGCAATGAGCCGGCGACATATTTGTTTAACTTCAATGTTGTAGGTGATACGTCAGACGAAGTTCATGCTACAATACATTTTATGAATCGCGAATATCTTCCGGACAATTTGCCTTTTGAAATAGGTGAATTGGCTAATGATACAATAATTTTTGTAAGTGGAGGAATTGTTACAACTTCAAACGACAAACTCACTGCAAGTCCAAAAATAAATGTTTACCCGAATCCTGCAACGGATAATGTAACATTTAATCTCGGCAATTTCAGTAACGAAAAAGGAACATTGACAATTTATTCCACAGCGGGAAAAGTTATTTATAAAGCACAAGGTGTAAGCGGTCGGACACAGGTAAGCGTTAAAGAGTTTGCAAGCGGTATTTACTTCTATTCTTTTGAAGGTAGTGAGGGCAAAGCAACAGGAAAATTAGTTGTGAAATAATTTTTAGGAATGCAGAAAATCGCAATAACGCAGGGAGAGTGCGGCAGTATAAACTATGAGTTGCTCGTTAGGGTCTTTTTGGACAGCGCATTTTTAGAAACACTACAACCTGTTTTGTTCGGTTCATCAAAAATACTTTCAATGGTTGCTAAAAGTATGGGGCAACCACTCTTTTTGCAGAAAGCAAAAAAAATAAATATAGACGAAGTTATTCCGGTAAGTGAAAATATTAGTTATTCTCGCGGTACGGCAACAAAAACTTCAGGAGAAATGGCTGTTAAGGCATTGGAAAATGCAGTTCAACAGTTGAAACCTGTTGCAGAAGGCGGAGCACTTTTAACCCTTCCTGTTGATGGTGATGCAATCCGTCTTTCACGTCCGGAATTTAAGAATCAAGCTTCTCTTATTGCTTCATATTTTTCGGAAGGAAATCCTTACAGAATGTTTTTAAGTGAGAATTTGAAGACAACTTTTATGCTTGCCCAAAGTGGTTTGACAGGTGGTTTGGCAGCTGTGTCGGCAGCAGCAGTTAAAAAGAGAATACTTGCGTTGCACGAGACATTCAAACGTGATTTTTCGATTTTTTCCCCGCGAATAGCTGTGTTGTCGATGAATGAAGACGTGAAGGCAACGGCACTTTGCGAAAATGACAAACAAATTCTAACACCCGTAATAAACGAATTGCAGGTTAACGGAAACGCAGTATTCGGACCTTACACAACTGCGCAGGCATTGGAAATGATTGATAATTTTGATGTCTTTCTTTGCATATATCGAGAGCAGCAGGAATTACTTTTTAAGGACAAAGAAACGTCTTCGTTATGCTTTTTTACCGCAGGGCTTCCGATAGTTCATGTTGAGCCGCATTTGCCTTTGGAAATGGGGCAGGTAAGTGATTGGCAGGCATTGGAAATTGATCTTAGAAATGCTATATATTGGGGTATTGACATTCTTTCAAACAGACAGGAAAATGCAGTACTTCTATCAAACACATTAGGATTTAGCAATAAGGATTTTGTTGATGTGAACGAAGCAAAATAAATGATGAGTATTGACGAAATTGTTGGAGTAACGAATGCAAGCGTTACCGGAAGCGTTTTTGGCAGCATTAACGTACGCAATATTCTCACCGACAGCCGTCAACTTCAAATTGCAAACGAAACTCTTTTTGTTGCATTGCGTACAGCAAAAAATGACGGACACAAATATATTCCCGCTCTTTATGCAAAAGGCGTGCGCCTGTTTCTTGTTGAGCATGGCTCCGCTTTGGGGGATTTTTCCGATGCGGTGTTTATAAAGGTAGAAAACACTTTAACAGCACTACAACAAATTGCAGCAGCACACCGTAAATTATTTAATATTCCCGTACTTGCAATAACAGGCAGCAATGGAAAAACCATAGTGAAAGAATGGATCTCTTCAATGTTGCGTGTAGATAAAAAAGTAGTTAGCAGTCCTAAGAGTTACAATTCGCAAATAGGCGTTCCGCTTTCGGTTTGGCAAATGAAAGAAAGCGATGAGTTCGCAGTTTTTGAAGCAGGAATATCCCAACCTAATGAAATGTCTGCGCTTCAAAAAATAATCAATCCTACCATAGGAATATTTACAAATGTAGGTACTGCACATGATGAATATTTTGCAAATGGCGCGCAAAAAACAGCGGAAAAATTAAAACTTTTTACGAATGTTTCCTTACTGATTTATTGCGCCGATTATCCGCAAATAAGAGAGCAGTTGCAGTTGTCTTTGCCGTCTTTGAAAACACTTTCGTGGGCTATGGGCAAGGATGTTGAAGCAGATGTAAAAATATTATCTGTTGATGTGAGAAGCGGCATTTCATTGGTTACTGCAGATTTCGGTGAGCAAACTATTTTCGGTTCATATCAATTGAAAGTTGAGTTGCCTTTCACCGATAGTGCGTCAATCGAAAATGCCATTCATTGCTGGATTTTCATGCTTTCGCAAGGATATGAAAATGCGGAGATTTCAAAGCGGATAAAACGCTTGCAACCCATAGAGATGCGTATGGAAATGAAGGAGGGAATAAATCATTGCTTTATAATAAACGATTTTTATAATTCCGATTATAATTCATTTTTAATTGCACTTGACTTTCTTTCAAATCAACATCAAAATAAATTCCGCAGAATAATTTTGTCCGACATACTTCAGAGCGGGCGCAGCGATAAGGATTTGTATCAGGATGTTGCTTCCGCATTGCAAAAAAAAGGCATAGATGCAATTATCGGGATAGGGGAAGATATATCAAAACAACGGGCTGCATTTGCCGAGTTGCAATCCTCTGAATTTTTTTCCGATACGGAAAGTTTTTTACGGCAGGCAAAAACGGAGAATTTTAATAACGAAACAATACTTCTTAAAGGTGCTCGTACTTTCGGCTTTGAGCGCATAAGTCGTTTCTTTCAAAAGAAAGTACATCAAACCGTTTTTGAAATAAACATTGATGCCATTGTACATAACCTGAATGTTTTTCGGTCGTT
>JAISVE010000143.1 GCA_031271725.1 Bacteroidales bacterium | reverse complement strand
TAAAATGTTATAAAAAAACAGAAGAAATTCCGAGCGTTGATTTGGCTGTTATAGCCATTGCCAGCCAATATGCTTTGGCAACGGTAGAAATTCTTGTGAAAGAAAAAAACTGCAAAGCGATAATTATTCTTTCCGCAGGATTTAGCGAAGTAGGGCATGAAGGAAAATTGCTTGAAGAAAAAATTGTAACACTTTGCAATGAATATAACTGCGCTTTGATAGGTCCTAACTGCACAGGTATTCTTACGCCATATCATCACAGTATTTTTACAGGACCGATTCCTCAATTGGATATAAAAGGTGTTGATTTAATTTCGGGCTCAGGCGCAACTATTGTGTTTATTCTCGAACAGGGAATACAGATGGGATTGCGTTTTGCGCATATATTTTCTGTTGGCAATTCCGCCCAAATGGGTGTAGAAGATATTTTGCAATATATGGATGAAGAGTTTAATGAAGCGACATCTTCAAAAGTAAAATTGCTGTATTTTGAATCGATAAACAATCCTCAAAAATTATTAAAACACTCACGCTCTCTTATTAAGAAAGGTTGCCGTATAGCAGCAGTTAAAGCAGGCACTTCGGAAGCCGGCTCCCGCGCAGCGTCATCACATACAGGCGCATTGGCAAGTTCGGATATTGCAGTAGATGCATTATTCAAAAAAGCGGGAATAGTTCGTTGCTATGGACGACAGGATTTAATGACTGTTGCAGCAGTGTTTCAACATCCGCGCTTGAACGGAAAAAATATCGGTATAATAACACATGCGGGAGGACCTGCGGTAATGCTTACGGACACATTATCCAAATGGAATATGAATGTGCCTCATCTGCCCGAAGAAAAAACGGCAGCACTTCTCGAAAAACTTTTTAACGGCTCCTCTGCCGGCAATCCTATTGATTTTCTTGCAACAGGCACAGCCGAACAATTGGGACTGATTATTGATGCCTGCAACACCTACGATGAAATAGACGGCATGGTTGTAATTTTCGGAAAGCCCGGCTTGTTTGAATTGGATGATGTTGTTGAAACGCTGCATCAAAAAATGCTGACTTCTGCAAAACCGATTTTCCCCGTACTGCCGTCTCTCACAACTTCTGCAAGGGAAATAGATATTTTTCTCTCAAAAGGACGTATAAATTTCCCCGAAGAAACAGTGCTTGGTGCGGCACTCGGCAAAGCATTCCACACACCGCAACCTATTGAAACTACTGATGATTTAAGCGGTGTTGACACGTCAACAATAAGAAAAATAATAGAGAACTCTGAGAATGGATACTTGTCGCCGGAAAAAGTGCAACAAATTTTTGATGCGGTAGGCATTGTACGTGTCAGTGAAAAAGTTGTAAACAAAATAGGTGAAGCAACATCGGCTGCCGCCTCGCTCGGTTATCCTGTTGTTATGAAGGTTGTAGGACCTGTACACAAATCGGATATAGGCGGCGTTGTGCTTAATGTTAAGGATTATCAAACAGTAAGTCAAGAGTTTTCGCGAATGATGAATTTGCCTGATGTTACGGGAGTTCTCATGCAACCGATGCTTTCGGGCAAGGAACTTTTTGCAGGTGTAAAGTATGAGCCTAAGTTTGGGCATATTATTCTCTGCGGGCTTGGTGGTATTTTTATTGAAATCCTTAAAGATGTTTCTTCCGCTCTTGCTCCTGTTTGTGAAGATGAAGCAATGAAAATGATTTCGTCTTTGAAAGGCTATAAAATGTTGCAAGGCATAAGAGGACAGAAAGGAATATCTATAGAGAATTATGTCAAGGTCATACAGTCGCTGTCTAAATTGGTTGCGGTTGCACCTGAAATTGCCGAAATGGATATTAACCCCTTACTTGCTTTCAGCGACAAAATAGTTGCCGTTGATGCGCGTATTCGCATTGAACGATAATCATAGATTACAACAAATTAACCATTCAAAGATAAAGGGTGGAATTTATCTATAGTATCTTTCAAATATCTGCGGTCTAAGTGTGTATATATTTCCGTAGTAGTTATTGATTCATGTCCTAACATATCCTGCACGGCACGCAAATCTGCACCGCCTTCTACAAGATGCGTGGCAAAACTGTGTCTGAAAGTATGCGGACTAACGTTTTTATGAATTCCCGCCTTATCTACCAAATCTTTTATAATCATAAAAACCATAACCCTCGAAAGCGCAATGCCCCGTCTGTTTAGAAAAATAATATCTTCATTCCCCTTTACAGGTGTTATATGTACTCTGTCATACTGCAAATAATCATTCACCTGCTTTATTGCCGAAGCTCCTATCGGAACAAGACGTTCCTTATCCCCCTTTCCTATTATACGCACAAAGCCGTCATTAAAATAGAGCATCGAAATTTTTAACGATACCACTTCAGACACACGCAACCCGCAAGCATACAGTGTTTCTAAAATTGCACGGTTTCGCCTGCCTTCTGCTTTACTCATATCTATGGCAGCAAATACCCTTTCGATTTCTTCATAACTGAGAATGTCGGGTAAATGTCGTCTTGTTTTGGGAGATTCAAGTAATTCTGCCGGTGATACATTTATAACTTTTTCAAGTAACAGATATTTGAAATAACTTTTTATGCCGGAAAGAATACGTGCCTGAGAAGTTGCCGCAAGCCCTAAGTCAAACAATTGTTTCAAGAATTTTTCAATGTCTTTGCTTTCGATATTCTCTGCTTTAATATCATCACCCAAAAATGAAAACAGCATTTCTACATCATGCAAATATGCTTCAACACTCTTTGGCGAAAGATGTTTTTCCAATTGCAAATAAGCCTTAAAACCTTTTATGTATGACATAAGTGATAGTATTCTACAAATTTATACTACAACTGAGGGAGTGTCGTACTCGCTCAGTTGTAGTATAAGTTGTAGTATCAAAACTAATATCCCAATACTTTAAGCATCGATTTGTGGCTCTGTTCCTTTGCAAAAAGTTTTGTAAAATATTCACCATTCTCGTCCCTGTCTATAATAATATGCTTTGGAGCCGGAGTCAAACAGTGTTGAACTCCGCCATATCCACCCAAAGACTCCTGATACGCACCTGTATGGAAGAAACCTATATACATAGGATCTTCACTTATATTATCCAACTGTGGTAAAAACACTGCATTTGAGTGAAGTTCGGCGTTATAATAATCTTGACTATCGCAAGTTAATCCGCCGAGAAAGACACGTTTATATGCACTATCCCAATGATTTACCGCTAAAAGAACATAGCGTTGATTTATACCCCAAATATCAGGAAGAGTTGTCATAAAAGAAGAATCAATCATATACCACGCTTCACGGTCATTCTGTTGCTTTTGGTTGATAATAGAAAACAAAGTTGCCCCACTCTCTCCAACGGTAAATGAGCCGAACTCTGTAAATATGTTAGGATCGTCTATTCCACGTTGATTACAAGTGTTTTTTATTTGTGCAACAATCTCTTCCGCCATATACTCATAATCATAGTCAAAAGAAAGCGAGTTCTGAATCGGAAAGCCACCGCCAATGTTTATAGAGTCAAGAGTAGGACATATCTTTTTCAACTCACAATAAACATTGACACTCTTAAGAAGTTCATTCCAATAATAAGCAGTATCACGTATTCCGGTGTTTATAAAAAAGTGCAACATTTTCAACTCAAACTTCTTGTTTTTTGCTATCTTCTCTTTATAAAAGTCAATTATATCATTATATCTTATGCCAAGTCGGGAAGTATAGAACTCAAAACGCGGCTCTTCTTCGGAAGCAATGCGGATACCTATCTGTAAAGGTTTATCAATCACTTCATCCAGCAAATCAATTTCAGCCTTATTATCAAGTACGGATATAATATTCGTATAACCTTGATTATTGTGCATATCTGCAATATTTTCAATGTATTGCGGACGTTTATAACCATTGCATACAATATAATTACTTTTATCCATCTTACCCTGCTCCTCAAGTGCCATTATCAAGTTCATATCAAATGCCGAAGAGGTTTCTATATGTACGTCATTTTTAAGTACTTCTTCCATTACGAAAGAAAAATGAGAACTCTTTGTACAATAGCAATAATGATACTCACCCTGGTAATCGACCTTTGCCATTGCCACATTAAAAAGGCGTTTTGCCCGCTGAATTTGCGAAGTTATCTTAGGTAAATAAGTGATTTTAAGTGGAGTTCCATACTG
>JAISVE010000122.1 GCA_031271725.1 Bacteroidales bacterium | reverse complement strand
AACTTATGGAGAAGCGCAAACAAATGATTCCCGGGTGGATAAAATCAATGTTTTTTACAGAAAATAATTTTACAGGAAATAACGAAGCGATAAAGTAATTATGAAAGTTCATAGAATTGGGGTTGATGCGGGTTCCACAACTCTTAAAGTTGTGGTTTTGGATGAAAAGGATAAAATTGTTTACAAATCTTACCGCCGGCATAAAGCCGATGTTAATTCGGTGTTTATTAGTGAATTGGAAAATCTTGCGGCTGAAGGATTGGTTGATGCTGCCGAAATAGCTGTTACAGGCTCGGCAGGAATGGGCATTGCAGAACGTTGCGGAGTGCCTTTTGTGCAGGAAGTTGTTGCTTCTGTGGAGTTGGTGAGGAAGAAGTTTCCGCAAGTGCGCACTCTTATTGATTTGGGTGGCGAAGATGCGAAAATGGTGTTTTTTAGCGATAGCCGCCATCCTGATATTAGAATGAACGGTTCCTGCGCAGGCGGAACAGGGGCTTTTATAGATCAAATTGCAAGTTTGCTTAATGTTCCGGTTGAAAATCTCGGCTCGCTTGCCCAAGAATATAAAAAGATTTATCCTGTTGCTTCGCGTTGCGGAGTTTTTGCAAAAACCGATATTCAAAATCTTATAGCACGCAATGTTCCTGTGCCTGATATTATTGCATCAACTCTTTATGCTGTTGCTTTGCAGTGCATTACTTCGCTTGCACGTGGGGTTGATACGGTGCCGCCGGTGCTTTGTACGGGCGGACCTCTAACCTTTATTCCTGCTTTGCGTGAACAATTTGCAAAAGTTCTGAAGATTAATCCCGAAGATTTGATTTTGCCTGAAAACAGTGAGTTTTTTCCGGCTTTCGGAGCGGCATTATCGGTAGATGTCAAATACACTGAACAAATTAGATTTACAGAGCATACCGAATACGACAGCGGGCATATTGCAAAAAAATGCGCCTAAGAAATTTAATTAACGTGGTTAATCTCAGCGTAAAGCAAAAGTCAAACAGTTATGTCTTTTACCCTACAGGAAATCATTGACAGGTGCAAAACAGGCAATAAGGGGTCGAATGTAAGCAATGCTATGCCTCCCCTTTTCCGCAGTGAAAGCGAATACGAGAATTGGAAGGCAAACCGTAGTGTCAAAGAATTAAATTTTACATCTCTGAAAGATGGGATTTTTAAGGAAACTCTATATTTGGGGATAGACAGCGGCTCCACTACCACCAAAATCGTAATTATAGACGATGCTCAAAATATAGTATATCAACGCTATGCGAATAATGAAGGCAATTCTTTAAAAAAGGTTTCTGAAGGCTTGCAGGAGTTTTTTCGGCAGGCGAAAGAGGCGGGCGTTTCGGCTCGCATTGCCGCTTCTGCGGTTACAGGATATGGCGAAGATTTAATAAAGCAGGCATTTAATCTTGACTTCGGAATAGTAGAAACAATGGCACATTTGGCGGGCGCAAAATATATAAATCCGGATGTGTCTTTTATTCTCGATATAGGTGGACAGGATATGAAGTCCATTTTCGTGCGTAACGGCGTAATTTCCAATATAGAACTTAATGAAGCCTGTTCTTCGGGCTGTGGCTCTTTTCTGCAAAATTTTGCATCAACAATGAATCTGACTTTGGCGGAATTTACCCAAAAAGCCTGCTTGGCTCCCGCGCCGTCTGATTTGGGCACACGCTGTACGGTTTTTATGAATTCCAAAGTAAAGCAGTCTTTAAGGGAGAATGCGGGAATTGACAATATTGCGGCAGGCTTGGCATATTCGGTTGTGAAAAATTGCTTGTTCAAGGTACTGAAAATAAGCAATATCAATACTCTGGGAGATAATATTGTGGTGCAAGGCGGAACTTTTAGAAATGATGCTGTTTACCGCGCTCTTGAACTGCTTTCGGGCAAAAATATATCAACTACGAACTATCCGGAACTTATGGGGGCTTTCGGGGCTGCACTTTATGCACAACAGATGTCTCGAAATTCCTCAAATCTCTGCGTTGCGCCACATCTCGTAAATACTCATTATCCATCAGATAACTCCGTTTTACGAGACTTGCGCGCCTTGACCTTTGAGGTTTTAGAGACATCCTCTGAAAACTTAAACAAAAATTTGTTCACAATCCCAAAATATGAGACCAAAGAAATAACCTGCAAAGGCTGCACAAACCAATGCCGAATTATCCGTTTTAACTTTGAAAACGGTAATATTTGCTATGCGGGAAACAAGTGCGAAAAGATGTTTTCGAGTTCTACTAAAACTAAAGATAATCACTTTAATTCTTTTGATTATAAGAATGATGTGATTTTTGGGCTAAGCAATGACATCCGCAGAGATTTGAGTAATTTAGAGATTGGCATTCCACGCGTCCTGAATATTTACGAAAACTACCCCTTCTGGAAGACGCTTTTTGAGGACTGCGGCTTTGAAGTCCGGCTCTCGCCAAAATCCACTTTTGAGCAGTATCAAAGTGGCGTAGGCAGTATTATGAGCGACAATATTTGTTTTCCTGCCAAACTTGTTCACGGACATATTTTATCGCTTGTAGAACAAGGTATTAACCGTATCTTCTACCCTATTGTTCCAAAAGACGAATACGAATTCGGCAGTTCGTCAAATTCTTACAACTGCCCTATTGTAAGCGGTTATCCTGACGTTATCCGCTCCGCAATTGACCCTGAAATTCCCTACGATACTCCTGTTATCTCCTTTCACAGCGAGAAAGCGTTGAAAAAATCCTGCGAAACATATTTTTCCGGCTTGGGTGTTGATAAACGGACTTTCTCAAAAGCCTTTGCCAACGCTTTGCAAAACAAAAATCAAACGCAAAAGCAACTTATTGAAAATCAACAGAAATTATTAGAAAAAGCACTCATAGAAAACTCTCTAACTTTTGTTGTTGCCGGACGCCCCTACCACGCAGACCCGCTTATCAACCAAAAAATCGGACAAATTATTGTTGACCTTGGGGTTGGAGTGCTTACGGATGATGTGTTCCGCACGGAATTTGACACCGGAAAAATCGCAGAAACCGTAGAAAACGCAAAAAACACAGAGAAGCAAAGTTTAAACCTATTAAACGGCGCAGGCGGAAACCTGAACATCGTATCTCAATGGTCTTACCCTAATAGAGTAATACAGAGTGCATTGCAAGTGGCAAGACTTCCACAAAACATACAAATGATACAGTTAAATTCGTTCGGATGCGGACCGGATTCTTTCTTTATGGACGAAGCGGCGGCAATTCTTCAACACTCAAATAAGAACCTCACAATTATACGAATAGACGAAATTGCCTCACCGGGCTCAGTACGCTTGCGTTTGCGCTCGCT
>JAISVE010000029.1 GCA_031271725.1 Bacteroidales bacterium | reverse complement strand
TATCCAACGATACAGTGCTTGTTATTATGCCTGTTTCCGGTGGTCCTTCGGAAAAGGTTGGGATAAGGCAGGGCGACAAAATTATCTCGGCACAGGAAATTTCTGCAAATGGAGGTAATGCTGGTGTTGCAAGTGCTTCAGTTGACAGCATTACAGTTATATCAGGCAAAAATCTGTCAACCGAAAAAATAATGAAAACACTTCGCGGCAAGCGCGGCAGTGTTGTACGGCTTGGTGTGTTACCGTATGGCAGCAGACATATCCGCTATGTTAATGTAAAGAGAGATATTATTTCCAATTACAGCGTAGATGCAGCATTTATTATAAAAAATAATACAGGTTACATAAAACTCTCAAAGTTCAGTGAGACAAGTGCGCGCGAAGTGTCCGCCGCTCTTGCCGAATTGAAACGTAAAGGAATGGAAAAACTTATTGTTGATTTAAGAAGTAATGGCGGTGGGCTTTTAGACCAATGCCTTGAAATCTGCGATATGTTTTTGGTGCGTAATGCGCCAATCCTGTACACAAGTGGGCTTCGCCGTCAAAAAACAGAAGTCAGGGCATCCGGAAGCGGCAAATATCAAAAACTTCCGCTTGTGGTTCTTATCGACCAATTTTCCGCGTCCGCATCGGAAATTTTTGCGGGCGCAATGCAGGACAATGACCGTGCTGCTATTGTTGGGCGGCGCAGTTTCGGCAAAGGACTTGTTCAGGAGCAAATGCACCTTAAAGATGGCAGTCTTTTAAGGCTTACGGTGGCAAAGTATTATACCCCGAGCGGGCGTTCAATCCAGAAAGCATACAGCGGTGCAAAGTATGAAGAAGACCTCTTTCAACGCTACCTTAATGGTGAACTCTTTGGTACCGACAGCACCAGACATACCGATACCGTAAAATATTATACGGCAAAAGGGCGTGTTGTTTATGGTGGCGGCGGCATACAGCCTGATATAAACATACCTTACAAAAGCGATTCACTGTACAGGTATATCAATTTGTTGTCCAATAGCGGTATTCTTTATGATTATTCCTTTAATTATGTAACGCAAAATCGCAATACTCTTAATGCTCGTTACAAAAATGTAGAAGATTTTAAGAAAAATTTTGTGCTTTCCGAAACAATGCTTTCGCAAGTATTGGCACAGGGGAAGCAGAAAGGCATAAAACCGGATTCAGCCTCTTTGCGGCGTTACGGTGCAGAACTTAAAATTCTTATAAAGGCAAATATCGCCAGAGACCTTTTTGGGGACAGCGGATTTTATTATATATATACTTCGATAGACGAGGATATAAAAAAAGCAATGGAAATATTATGAAAGTACTTGGAATGGGCAATGCCCTGACTGACATTATTATTCGTCTTGACAGTGACGAACATTTGAATCGCCTTGGACTTCCGAGAGGCAGCATGCAACTTGTGGGTGAAAAGCGTTCCAAGGAAATACTTGATTATTTTGCAAAAATAAATCAACCTTTTTCGTTGTCAACAGGCGGCTCTGCTTCCAATGCCGTAACAGGTTGCGCTGCTCTCGGCTTGGAGTGCGGCTTTACGGGCAGTATCGGAAAAGATGAGCATGGCGAGTTTTATATGAAAGATCTTATCAAACACGGCGTAAAACCCTACTTTCAAACCTTGCCTTTTGCTCCTTCGGGAACTGCTATAACCCTTGTAAGCCCTGAGGGAGAAAGAACCTTTGCTACACACCTTGGAGCAGCATATCAACTGACATCATCATTTCTGAAAAAAGAATATTTTGAGGGCTATAATTATTTTCATATAGAGGGTTATCTCGTGCAGAATTACGAATTGCTTGAAACGGCTATGAAAATGGCTTGTGAAGCAGGTGTAAAGGTTTCTTTTGATATTGGAAGTTACAATATAGTTGAAGAAAATATTGACTATTTGAGGCGTATAATTCCGGAGTATGTTGATATTCTTTTTTGCAATGAGCAGGAAGCGCAAACTTTCACCGGAAAGAGAGGTACAGAGGCACTTGTAGAGGCAGGCAAAAGTTGTCCGCTTGTGGCAATGAAAACCGGCAGTCGCGGCTCCATGCTTATAAATGACAAAACTGTATATTTGATACCGCCTTTTCCTGCAAAAAGGATAGATACTAACGGCGCGGGCGACAGTTATGTGTCGGGCTTTCTCTACGGTTTAAGCAAGGAATATTCTTTGCAAAAAGCCGGTGAAATTGCCTCATTGATTTCGTCTAAGGTTATTTCTATTATAGGTCCTAAACTTAGCGATGAAGCTTGGGAATCGGTGAAAAAAGAGATAGTTCAACTTGTAGTGGAACGTTAATTTTTGATAACAAGTAAAAGCAAAAAACGCTGCAAAATTTTGCAGCGTTTTTTGTTACGTTTGTTAGATTAAACTTCAACCATCCAATTGTGAGTATCCTCTATGGTGCCGTATTGAATACCCATCAAGGTTTCATACAGTTTTTTTGTTTTTGGTCCCGGTTCACCATCTTTTGAATAAATATATTCAGTGTTGTCGGAGCGATCAATCATTCTGCCGATAGGCGTAATAACAGCCGCAGTTCCGCAGGCACCGATTTCTTCAAAGCCGGGAAGTTCTTCTATTGCAATATGGCGGCGTTCTACTTCCATACCCAAATCAAGTGCAATTTGCTGTAAGGTCATATTGGTAATAGAGCGGAGGATAGAGTGGGAATCGGGTGTAATATAACGGTTGCCCTTAATTGCAAAGAAGTTTGCAGGACCTGCTTCATCTATAAACTTATGATCTTTTGCGTCTGTAAAAAGAACAGTTGAAAAGCCCTCGCTATGCGCTCTTTCGTTTGCACGCAGAGAAGCAGCATAGTTGCCGCCAACTTTGAACATACCTGTTCCGAGTGGTGCGGCACGGTCAAAATCCTTTATAAGTTGCATGGGAACAGGCTTAAACCCTGCCTTAAAGTAAGGTCCTACAGGGCAGCCGAAAACAATAAAGGTATATTCTTTAGCAGGTTTAACGCCAACTTCTGCGCCCGAGCCATAGAGCAGGGGGCGTATATATAATGAGCCGTTAGAGCCGTAAGGCGGCACAAAATCTTCATTAAGGCGTACAAGCATTTTGCATGCCTCTATAAAAATTTCTTTCGGCACAGGCTGCATCATAACGCCGTTAGCAGAAAATATCAAACGCTTTGCGTTTTCTTCGGGTCTGAAAAGGCGGATTTTACCGTCTTTGCAGCGGAAGGCTTTCATTCCCTCAAAGCACTCCTGTCCGTAGTGCAGGGCGGTTGCTGCAATGTGAACGGGAATTGTTTCTTCCTCTGATTTTTCAAGTTCGCTCCATCTGCCGTTTTTGTAGTAGGCGCGGATGTTATAAGCTGTTTTGCTGTAACCGAAAGGTACTGTTGACCAATCAATGTCTTGTTTTTGATTACTCATATTTATTAGTTTATGTGTGAATTTAATGAAAGTTTATATCGCATGAACGCTTGCTTGTTTTTACATAGCGAGAACGGTGGCGAGATTGTTGCTAACCTCAAATACGCCGCTTTGTATAGGCAACATAGTTTCTTTGCCGCCTGTCTCTACAATACGAATATTGCCTTTAGCGAGAGTTGTAACCATTGGGGCGTGATTGTTCAGAACTTCAAACAGCCCGTCTATTCCCGGCAGTTGGACTAAGGACACTTCACCTTCAAAGAGTATGTTTTCAGGGGATAGAATAGACAGTTTCATTACAGTTTCTTTGCTTTTTCAATTACGTCTTCGATAGTACCGACCAAGTGGAAGGCTTGTTCGGGGTATTTGTCCATTTCGCCGCTGAGTATCATGTTGAAGCCTTTTATTGTGTCGGCGATGTCCACGAATACGCCTTTAAGTCCTGTGAATGCTTCTGCTACGTGGAAAGGTTGCGAGAGGAAACGCTGGATTTTGCGGGCGCGTCCTACGATAAGTTTGTCTTCTTCGGAGAGTTCGTCCATGCCGAGAATGGCAATTATGTCTTGCAGTTCCTTGTAGCGTTGCAGGATTTTCTTTACGTTTTGCGCAGTTTCGTAATGTTCCGCGCCTACGATTGTGGGGCTAAGTATGCGTGATGACGAGTCGAGAGGGTCAACAGCGGGGAAGATGCCGAGTTCGGCGATTTTGCGGCTTAACACTGTGGTTGCGTCAAGGTGCGCGAAAGTTGTAGCGGGAGCGGGATCGGTGAGGTCGTCTGCGGGAACGTAGATTGCCTGTACCGATGTGATGCTGCCGTGTTTGGTTGATGTGATGCGCTCTTGCAACAAGCCCATTTCGGTTGCGAGCGTGGGTTGATAACCTACCGCAGAGGGCATGCGTCCGAGCAGTGCCGATACTTCGGAGCCTGCCTGTGTGAAGCGGAAAAT
The DNA here is from genome assembly GCA_031271725.1 of Bacteroidales bacterium. The sequence goes on along the minus strand of JAISVE010000029.1, from coordinate 10,524 downwards.
GTTGTCTATAAAAAGCAGGATGTTTCCGCCGCCCTCATCGCTTGCGCGGTCGCGGAAATATTCCGCCATTGTTAAGCCTGAAAGTGCAACGCGGGCGCGCGCTCCGGGAGGCTCGTTCATCTGTCCGAAAACAAGGGTTGCCTGAGATTTTTTCAGTTCTTCAAGATCTATTTTGCTCAAGTCCCAACCGCCGGCATTCATGCTTTCTTCAAACTCTTTGCCGTACTTGATAACGCCGCTTTCGATCATTTCCCTGAGCAAATCGTTGCCTTCGCGTGTGCGTTCACCTACGCCCGCAAATACGGTTTGCCCGGAGTATTTTTTTGCGATGTTGTTAATCAACTCCATAATCAGAACTGTTTTGCCAACGCCTGCACCGCCGAAAAGCCCGATTTTTCCGCCCTTCATATAAGGCTCAATAAGGTCGATAACCTTGATGCCCGTAAAGAGCACTTCCTGTTGGGTTGTGAGTTCTTCAAAGCGCGGAGGGTCTGCGTGTATGCTGTTGTGTTTTTCTGCCTTGACAGCGGGCATGCCGTCAATAGTTTGTCCTATAACGTTAAAAAGGCGACCGTTTATATCCGAACCTACAGGCATAGATATAGGATGTCCTGTTGCGGTAACTGTTATTCCGCGCGCAATGCCGTCTGTAGAGTCCATTGCGATGGTGCGAACTGTGCGTTCGCCTATATCCTGCTGGCATTCGAGGATAAGCGGTATTGTGCTGCCTTCGCGTTTAACTTCAAGTGCTTCGTATATACTTGGGATACGTTGCCCTTCTTTGAAATATACATCTACTACTGCACCGATAATTTGGGAGATTTCCCCGGTGCTGCTGTTTTTATTTTCCATATTTAATCTATGTCTTCTTATCTTCTGCCGATTGGTGTGTCCGGTGCAGGGGCTATTTTAGGTTTTGAACTCTGAAATTGTTGCTTGCCGGGTTTAGAACTAAAGTCGCAATAGCCGTCTTGGGTTGATGACGACACGCGGGCAGAAGGTCCGCAAGATACGCTGCCGATAAGCATTGCCGTTAGCAGTAATAGTACTGCATAGGTAGTTTTCTTTTGCATAATGTTTATTTCTACAAATTTCTCACGAATTTACGCATTTTTTTGGAAGTTTCCTCTAACTTTGTAATATTGTATGATTTTTTTCTCACTCTTTTGGTCTTTTTTCAAAATCGGGCTTTTCGGTTTTGGCGGCGGGTATGCGATTCTTTCAATGATTCAGCATGAAATATGCGTAAAACATCAGTGGATTGATGCCGCGCAATTCTCGGAAATTATTGCCATATCTCAAACAACCCCGGGTCCTATAGGCATAAATTGTGCTACATACACCGGATATATTGCAACATACAGTGTTTATCAATCGGAATTTACAGGAATACTTGGCTCGGTATTGGCAAGTATTGCGCTTTGCTTGCCGTCAATACTTATGATATGGTTTTTGCTTAGTTTGCTTTCCAAGCATAGAGAGAATTTATTTGTGAAAAATATATTTTTTATTTTGCGCCCCGTTGTTGTCGGGCTTATTTTTTCTGCCGCTATAATGCTGATAACTCCGGAAACTTTTGTTGATTATAAAAGTATTTTAATTTGTGTTGTTACGTTTTTAGTGTTGATGTTTTTTAAGAAGGTCAGTCCGATTTTGCTTATAGTGCTGTCGGGCGTTGTCGGATACTTGATATATTGATATAATGTTACTTTTTCCACATGCAAAAATAAATATCGGCTTGCAGGTTTTGCGCAAGCGGGCAGATGGTTTCCACGATTTATCGCTGTCTTTTGTGCCGTTGTTTGACTTAACGGATATTTTAGAAATAGTACCTGCTGTTGATGCTAAGGATAGTTTTGAGTTGGTAGATGTTGCAACGGTAAATATTGAGGAAACTCTAAACAAGAATTTAGAGTTTTCCGACAATATTGTAATACAGGCGAGGGACTTATTAAGGCAATACACGAACGTTCCACCCTGCAAAATCTACCTGCATAAACATATCCCGATTGGTGCGGGGCTTGGCGGCGGCAGTTCTGATGCAGCCTATACTCTAAAAGGATTAAATGAGATTTTTAATTTGGGTTTAAGCAAAGAAAAATTGCAGGAGTTATGCAGGATGTTGGGAAGTGATTGTGCGTTTTTTTTAGAAGACAGTGCACGTATGGCAAGCGGCAGGGGAGATGTTTTCAGCGATTTTCCAAAACAGCAGTTTGAACTTTCACAATCTGAACTTTCACAATCTCCAAAAAAAGTTTACGACATAGTAATAATAAAGCCGTCTTTCTCAATATCCACCGCAGAAGCATACAAAAACGTAATCCCAAACAGCACTCGTACAGAATTAAAGGAGTTGCTGAAATTGCCGATAGAACAATGGAAAGACAATATCGAAAATGATTTTGAATATTCGCTTAAAGAGAAATATCCGCAAATTTCGGAAATAAAGAACGAACTCTATAACAGCGGTGCAATCTACGCTTCATTAAGCGGCAGCGGCTCGGCAATATACGGTATTTTTAATTCTTTAACATCGCAACAAATAACATCTCCGTTATCTTTTTTAAGTAAAAGCCTTCCGAAATCATCAACGTCAAAAATACTTCCTCTAACAGGGATTTCTTTGTAGATATAGTTCCGCATCACGCCGTAGAAAAGCAAGTTTGAAAGATATTTTTTCTTGAACTCAAGCCAAACGGTGTCGCAGGAATTCTCGGATAGAGAATTTGCAAGTGCGTAAAAAGCGTTTTCAAGTTCCGAACAAATTTGCAGTACAATTTTTTTCTTGCAAAATTGTTTACCGCTTACAAGCCGCATGGAAACAGGGTTTGGCAGTGAATCAGGGAATTTTTTTTGATTAACATTTATGCCGATTCCCATTATGCTTTTGGAAAACTCGCCATCGCCGCCTGAAATTTTATTTTCAAAAAGTATTCCTACAAGTTTTTTATTGCCGTCTGAGTTATCGGAAACATAAATATCATTGGGCCATTTCAAAAGAATTTTTTGCTTCGGCAATAGCGACTGCAAAGAATTTCGCAATGCCGTACTCAAAGCAATATTCAGTAAAAACTGCCTGTCGGGACTTAGAAATTTCGGCTCAAAGCATACAGACATTGCAATATTTTTACCATGTCCGGTAAACCATGAATTAGTTCCCATGCCTTTCCCCGCTCGTTGCCTGTAAGTGTAAAGAACAAAAGGCTGCTTGCTGCTTATGTTGTTTGCAATAGTGTTTGTCGATTTTGGTGTAGAAAAACGGTAGATATATTTCATTTATTACAAAGTTATTCAAAATCCTTAACTTTATAAAATGATAGAACTTCTAATTTTGTTAGCCTTTACTGTTGGTTTTTGCAAGAAAGACAAGCCGAAAATTGAAACTTTTTATATAGGTGGTATAGAGTTTAAAATGATAGAAATACGTGGAGGTACTTTTGTCATGGGATGTACTGAGGAGCAGGGTGAGGATTGCCTTGATAATGAGAAACCTGCACATAATGTAACTTTATCGAATACTTATTATATGGGTGAAACCGAAGTAACACAGGGCTTGTGGGAAGCGGTAATGGGAAGTGAAAGCTTAAATAATATTATTGATGATAATTTGCAGAATGCAGGTATAGGTGATAATTACCCAATGTATTTTATGACTTGGAGGGAGATCGTTGGCACGTATTCTTCAGGATTTGGTTATACTGTAAATGGAATAGTCTATTATAAAGATGGTTTTTGTTATAAGTTATCGCAGCTTGTTGATGGTGGAAAACAATTCCGTTTGCCAACCGAGGCAGAATGGGAATATGCAGCAAGAGGGGGAAGTAGTAGTATGAGGTGTCCTTGCTTGAAGGAAGCAAGTCAGACAAAATATTCCGGTAGCGATAATATAGATGATGTTGCTTGGTGTTGGGAAAATATTCCGAGTCAAAATACTGATGAGCTCGGCTATGGCACTCAGATAGTGAAAACCAAGCAGGCAAATGTTCTTGGATTGTATGATATGAGCGGAAATGTTGGTGAATTTTGTAGCGATTGGCATGGTGGTGATTATAGTAGCGATGCTCAGATAGACCCTACAGGCCCAAATGATGGTTTAACTTATCGAGTTGTGCGTGGTGGTAGTTGGAACTTTTTCTTTGGTGTTGATTGCCGTGTGTCTGCCCGTGATTACTACTATTACGGTATTCGTAATAGTTCTTATGGTTTCCGCCTTGCCCTCAGTTCAGATTAAGTCGATTAATTCTGCCAAAATCACTAAATTTACGTGGAATTTTCGTTGCATGGAGTTTCGGTTGGCAAGGTTTCGCAAGTAAGAATGAAAAAAACGTTTCAAAATAAGACAGTATGGATTACAGGCGCGTCTTCCGGAATAGGAGAAACCTTGGTGTATGCTTTTATAAATGCAGGTGCAAAAGTGATAGCATCTGCGCGTAATGAAGCCGAATTGAATCGTGTGAAATCGCAATGCTCGTTGCAAGAAAACTGCCATATTTCACCTCTTGATTTGGCAGCAAACGAGAACTTCGATAACATAGCGCAAAGTATCTTTAACAAGTTCGGACGCATTGATTACTTAATAAATAACGGAGGCATAAGCCAGCGTTCAACCGTATTGGAAACGCCTTTGGAGATTGACCGCCGGATAATGGAGATAAACTTTTTCGGCACGATTGCGCTTACAAAAACCGTGCTGCCCTATATGCTGAAACAGGGCGGCGGACACATTGCCGCCACAAGCAGTATTGCAGGAAAATTCGGTTTTTTTCAACGCTCGGCATATTCAGCCTCAAAACATGCACTGCACGGTTTTTTTGAATCACTGCGTTTGGAAATGCTGCGCTCAGAAAACCGCAAGCAAAATATCCGCGTGAGTATGATTGTTCCCGGACGTGTAAGAACAAACATCTCTCTTAATGCAATTGACGGCAAGGGCAATGCGCACGGCAAAATGGACGAAGGACAAAACAAAGGCATTTCGCCCGAAAAGGCGGCGCGTCAAATATTGTGCGGGCTTGCAAAAAACAGGCGCGAAATAAATGTCGGCGGTGTGGAGTTGCTAATGTTATACTTCAAACGGTTCTTACCAAGATTACACTATCTAATTTCAAAAAACATAAGCGAAACATAATTATAAATAAATCACTCGACTAAATCCATATTCCTTAAATTAAAAATTTATTAGTATGAAACGAGCATTAACAGGTAGTTCACCCGAAGTAATGAATATTGCATGCGACTTCCATACCACCTTAATTAAAAATTTATTAGTATGAAAACAATTATTTCAGGCATTCAGCAAATGGGAATCGGCGTTGCCAACCTGCACGAGGCTTTTGCGTGGTACCGCAAGGCATTTGGCGTGGACATACCGATTCTTGACGATGAAGGAACGGCGGAACTTATGCTACCCTACACCGGAGGTAAGCCGCAAAAACGCCACGCTATTTTAGCTGTAAGCATTAAGGGCGGCGGCGGTTTGGAAATCTGGAACTATACTCAGCGAGTGCCGCAAGCTCCTGCATTCACTCCGCAGTTGGGCGACTTGGGTATTTGCATCACCAAAATCAAAACCGAAAATGCTAAAAAATCTTTTGACGAAATGAAGTCAAAAGACCTGCCTGTACTCGGCGAAATTTCGAACAACCCAACAGGTGCACCACACTTTTTTATTAAAGACCCTTACGGAAATATCTTTGAAATTATAGAGGAAGAGAGTGACTGGTTTGACAGTTCCAAAAGGCTTACAGGCGGCGTTTACGGAGCAATGATTGGTGTTTCGGATATGGAAAAATCCATGAAATTTTATCGTGAAATTTTAGGTTTTGACAAAATTCTTTTTGACCAAACCGATGTGTTTGCAGATATTGCAGAGGTTTCGGATGGCAAGAAATTCCGCAGAGTATTGCTCACCCATTCCCAAGCACGCAAGGGACCGTTTTCGGAATTGCTCGGACAGGGATATATTGAGTTGTTTCAGGCTTTTGATTATACACCACGCAGAATTTTCGAAGGCAGGCAGTGGGGTGATTTGGGCTTTATTCATTTATGTTTTGACGTAAAAAATATGGACGGCTTAAAGGAAATATCCGCACAAAAAGGTTTTCCCTTTACTGTTGATTCGGGCAACTTTGGCATGGGTGCGGCGGCAGGTCGCTTTACCTACACCGAAGACCCTGACGGAGCACTTATAGAATTTGTTGAAACCTACAAAATTCCCATTATGAAGAAGTGGGGAGTATATCTTAACCTGCGTAAGCGTGATGCTGAAAAACCCCTGCCGCGCTACATTCTAAAGGCGTTGAAGTTTATGCGGGTGAAATAATTTACATTAAAAACTCTTCAATATTTTCAGGGCAAATAACCTTCAAATTTTCAACATTATAACTTGATTTGAAAGTTGGATTTATCTTTGGTTGTTTTTTTACATTCCACTTGAACTCAAATGCTGAAATTGAACCGTCACTTTCTTCTATGTAATCTATTTCCTTTTGGTCTTTTGTACGCCAAAAATATGAATTTGCCCAAACTTTGTTGTAATGCAATTTTTTTATTCTTTCAGATACAAGAAAATTTTCCCAAAGATTTCCCTTATCATCACGCATATCTATTTGACTGAAATTTGATATAAGCGAGTTGCGGATGCCATTGTCGTAAAAATAAATTTTTCTACTAAATTTCAACTCATTTCGTAAATTGCGGGCAAAAGAACCTAAACGAAAAATCACAAATGCTTTTTCAAGCAGTTGTATGTACTTTTCTACGGTTTTGGAATCGATATCGGAAGTTTGTGCAAGTTCATTATATGATACTTGATTTCCTATTTGAAAAGCCAATGCCTTTAACAATATTAGCAGTTTGTCCGGCTTTTGAATGCCTTCCCATTGTAAAATATCTTTATAAAGATAACTGTCGGAAAGTTGTCTTAAAATATCTTTTTCATTTCCTTGATTCACGACAACATCAGGATAATATCCATATAAAAGCCGGTGACTGATAAGCCGTTTTTCTTCAAGTAAACCGTGATGTTGCACCATTTCTGCAAACGATAGCGGAAACATTTGAAATTCCCACTTACGCCCTGTTAACGGCTCATTAATGCGATTGCTCAATTCAAATGCCGAACTTCCCGTTACCACCAATTGTACATTTGGAATTTGATCTGTAATCAGTTTTAACTTCAAGCCGATATTTTCGATGCGCTGCGCTTCATCTATAATTACTGTTTTATTGTTTCCAACTATAGCTTGCAAATTTGTTGATGTGGCATTAGCGAATATATTTTGCACATCACTTTCATCACCATTAAGCCATAAAGTATTTTGGTTGTTTGAAAACAATTCTTTTAACAATGTAGTTTTACCGGTTTGTCTCGCACCGAGCAAAATAATTGCTTTATTTTTGCCTAAAACACGTTTTATATTTTCGCCCAATATCCTCTTTATCATAATTATAACTTTAAATTCCATGCAAATATACAACTTTTGAGGAATAAATTCCAAAAATATCACAACTTTTAAGGAATTTATTCCTTAAAAGTTGGAGTTTCTGTAGTTTTTTTGCAAAAAATACGTTTTATTGACTAAAAAGATAGTTTCTGACAGTTTTCGTCAATATCTGTCTTTTTTATTGTTGTCATTTCTTTAAGCCTTCGACTACCTTTGCCACAAATAAATAAGCCCGCATTACTACGGGCATTATATCTTTATTTTTGTTCAACAATTTGTTTATTTGCTGTTCAAACGTTCCAACAAGAGTTTTTCAGGGTCTAAATGCACAATTTTTCCGTCTTGCATTAAAACAACTTTATCGCCAGTTTTTGCTTTTTGAATTAGCATTTTATTAAAAGCGAGATTAAGTCCTTTAACCATATTTTCTGCAAACACAGAAAGTTTTTTACCTTTTTTCATACTAATAAATTTTTAATTAAGGCGGTATGGAAGTCGCATATATTATCTATTACTTCGGGCGAACTTCGTGTTAATACTCGTTTCATTATGCAAACTTACCAATTGTTTATATTTTTTAGAGTTTATAATTTCAAAATTATTACTACTTTTCATTGCAATCATATCTAATGGAGATACCGAATTATCAAAGATAACAACTTCATCCGATATAGGCATATATACGTCAAACAAATTTTCGATCCCTCTGTAATATCTGCGCCTTATAATATCTTGTTCTATACTATGCCCACCGGATAATACCCTGCTTTTTACCCTTTCGCACGCCATTTCAACATCAGGCAACCACAAAAACAGTAAATAAGTATGATAGCCCTTCTTCTGCGCTTCAATAAATCTATCAGCATAGAGTTTGCCCGATAAAGTTGTTTCAAATGCGAAAGATTTTCCTTGCTTAACAAGTTCGTCTATCTTGTTAAGCATTATTTTACCTGCATCTATTGCTGATTGTTCAGGATTTATTGGAGATAATCCTTTTGCTATTTCATCGGCATTTATAAACTCTGTAAAATGGATAATTTCGGGCAAAACAGTCATTGCTGCTGTAGTTTTACCTGCACCGTTACAACCTGCTATAATAAAGATTTCCTTTTTATCCATTTATATTTTATGGCTTTTGCTCAGTTCAGAAATTTTATAAAGATTTTTTTCTACAATGGAGTTCATATTCCTTGCAAATATATTTTGAGATTTTATTTATAATTCAATCGCAAAGGTAGGAATTTTATTTGTTTTCAACGCTTTCTATTTTCATTAGCCGTCATACTGAGGTTAAATTCAATAATTCAATCTATCTTTTGAACATATTTATCCAACTCTCGCTTAATTTATGGATATGTAGCGGAACGGGATTGGTTTAACGGACAAAACCGTTATGGCATACAGAAATTGAGTATGAGTAAAGGAAATATTTTTGCAGACCTGTTTGTGCGATAGATTGCAAATCAAGTCTGCAATTATAATAGATTGCATTTCTTTTAACTTAATCGTATCTTTACGTTACAATCAAATAAATACAAATGGAAACAAAAACAATTACAAAGAAAAGAAATAGATTGATAGGCATTAGAAAACCTATGGGTATGAGTTTTGTAGATGGATATTTTGGTATGTTGAAAAACTTGACACCAAAATACAAAATTAAACTTATTGCTATGCTTTCGGAGTCAATTGTAAATGCCGAACAAGAAAAATCTAATTCTCTAAAATCGCTTTATGGTGCATTTGTTTCTGACACATCTGCAAAAAAACTTGCCGATGATATAAAGAAGGCAAGAGTTTTCAATCGAAAAAGAATTGAACTGTGAAAAAATACCTTCTTGATACTAACATTTGCATATATTTTCTAAAAGGGCAGTACGACTTGTACAACAAAATTGAAAGCGTTGGTGTAGAAAATTGTTTTGTTTCGGAGATAACTATTGCAGAACTAAAATATGGTGTAGAAAAAAGTATTCACAAGGAGAAAAACAGGAAAACATTTGAAAAATTTCAAGAAAAGTTTGTAGTACTTCCGATTTTTCCTGCACTTGATGTCTATTCGCGAGAGAAAGCAAGATTAAAAACAAAAGGAAAGATATTAGACGATTTTGATTTGTTGATTGGCGCAACAGCCATTGCCAACAACCTTACCATAGTAACTAAGAATGTAAGCGACTTTAATAGATTGGACGGAATTGATATTGACGATTGGACAAAATAACTCTATAACGGGCATGCCAAAAAACTCCCCACTCAAAAGTCGCTTCAAGTCATAACTTTTTGCTAACTTCGCACTTCTTAAAAAATAGTAACTAAAAAATATGGATATTTTTGAAAAACTGCTGAATAACTTTGGTCCGCTGGGCAAATATGCAGACCAGGCAGACGGCTATTACATGTTTCCCAAACTCGAAGGGCAAATAGGAAGCCGGATGATGTTTAACGGAAAAGAACGCTTGGTGTGGAGTTTGAACAACTACCTCGGCTTGGCAAACCATCCCGAAGTGCGTGCAACAGACGCACAGGCGGCAAAAGACTGGGGGCTTGCCTACCCGATGGGCGCGCGAATGATGTCGGGGCAAACAAAGTATCACGAGCAGTTGGAACGCGAATTGGCGGCTTACGCAAAAAAAGAGTCCGCCTATTTGTTTAACTTCGGCTATCAGGGAATGGTTTCTACCATTGATGCTCTTGTCGACCGTAACGATGTGATTGTTTATGATGCCGAAGCGCACGCCTGTATTTTAGACGGTATGCGGCTTCACATGGGCAAGCGATTTGTGTTCAAGCATAATGATATGGCATCCTGCGAAAAGCAACTCGAACACGCTACAAAAATGGTAGAACAAACCGGCGGAGGTATTTTGCTTATTACCGAAGGTGTGTATGGAATGAGTGGTGCCCAGGGTGATTTGAAAGGTATTGTAGAACTAAAAAAGAAGTTCAAATTCCGCCTGCTCGTTGACGATGCGCACGGTATCGGCACTATGCCCGGAGGCAACACAGGTATTTATCAGGGCGTGCAGGACCAAATTGATTTATACTTTGCCACCTTTGCAAAATCCTTTGCGCTTATAGG